>CAXTUQ010000449.1:0-5137 GCA_964247405.1 uncultured Acetobacteraceae bacterium | reverse complement strand
ACTCCCAACCATCGGGTTAGGTGCGCCCATGTCCGTGATGCCCGACCATTGGATACGCCGCATGGCGCAGGACCATGCCATGATCGACCCGTTCGTCGAAACCCAGCGGCGCGACGGGGTGATCAGCTACGGCCTGTCCAGTTACGGCTACGACGCCCGCGTGTCCGACGAGTTCAAGGTGTTCACCAACGTCGATAGCGCCGTGGTCGATCCCAAGGCGTTCAGCGCCGACAGTTTCGTGAGCCGTCAAGGCCCCACCTGCACCATCCCGCCCAACTCCTTCGTGCTGGCCCACACCGTCGAGTACTTCCGCATCCCCCGCGACATCCTCGTGATCTGCCTGGGCAAGAGCACCTACGCCCGCTGCGGCATCATCGTGAACGTCACGCCGCTGGAGCCGGAGTGGGAAGGCCAGGTGACGATTGAGATCAGCAACACCACGCCCCTCCCCGCCCGCATCCACGCGCATGAGGGCATCTGCCAGTTCCTGTTCCTGCAAGGATCGAGTCCGCCCGAGGTCAGCTACGCCGACAAGGCCGGCAAGTACATGCGCCAGCGCGGCGTCTCGCTGCCGCGATTGTAGGGGAAAGCCGAATGGACCGAATCCTTATCCGCGGCGGCCGGCCGCTGCACGGCGTGCTGCCCATCGGCGGCGCCAAGAACGCGGCGCTGCCGCTGATGACGGCCGGCATGTTGACCGACGACCGCCTGCTGCTCGGCAACGTGCCGCAGCTTGCGGACATCGCCACCATGTCGGCGCTGATCGCGCAGCACGGCGTGGCCGTCGTGCCGGACGGGCGCACGCTGTCGATCGGCGGCCCCATCTCCAACACGGAGGCGCCGTACGAGATTGTCCGCAAAATGCGCGCCTCCATCCTGGTGCTCGGCCCCTTGCTCGCGCGGGTGCGGGAAGCGCGGGTGTCCTTGCCCGGCGGCTGCGCCATCGGCACGCGCCCGGTCGATCTGCACCTCAAAGGGCTGGAGCAGATGGGTGCCGTGATCCGGCTGGAGGGCGGCTACGTGCACGCTGCCGCGCCGGGCGGGCTGCGTGGGGCGGTGATCGTGCTGCCCTTTGCCTCCGTGGGCGCCACCGAGAACCTCTTGATGGCCGCGACCCTCGCGGAAGGCCGGACGGAGATCGCCAACGCGGCGCGCGAGCCGGAAATCGGCGACCTCGCCGCTTGCCTCGTCGCCATGGGTGCCCGCATCGACGGCATCGGGTCCGGCACGCTGGTGGTGGACGGCGTGGCCCGGCTGCACGGTGCCGCGCACCCCATCGTCGCCGACCGGATCGAGACCGGCACCTACGCCTGCGCCGCCGCCATCACCGGAGGCGAGGTCCGGCTCTTGGGCGGGCAGTTGGCCCACCTGGGCGCGGTCGCCGACGCGTTGCGGAGCGCGGGCGTCGAGATGACGGAGCAAGGCGACGCGCTCCTGGTGCGCCGGAAGAACGGCCTGCGCGGGGCCGATGCGATGACGGAGCCTTACCCGGGCTTCCCCACCGACATGCAGGCGCAGTTCATGGCGCTGATGTCGGTCGCGGAGGGCGCCGCCATGGTGACGGAGACGATCTTCGAGAACCGCTTCATGCACGTGCCCGAGCTGAACCGCATGGGCGCCAACATCAACGTGCACGGCGCCAGCGCCATCGTGCGCGGCGTGCGCCGCTTGTCAGGGGCGCCGGTGATGGCGACGGATCTCCGGGCGTCTGTCTCGTTGGTGCTGGCGGGCTTGGCGGCGCGGGGCGAGACGGTGGTGAACCGGGTGTACCACCTCGACCGCGGCTACGAGTCGCTGGAGCAGAAGCTGGCGGCGTGCGGCGCGGACATAGAACGCATCCCCGGCTGAGGGTTCCGGCTGCCGCCGCCGGGTGCTAGATGGCGGGTGTCCGCATCTACGCCGCCACGGCCAGGAGCCTGCATGACCGCCCCCTTCCCGGCCGCATCCCTCGCGCCGGAAGCCCAGCTCCCCATTGTCCTGGCGCTGCCCAAGGGCCGCATCCTCGGGGAATGCGCGCCTGTGCTGGAGCGTGCCGGGATACGCCCGGCCGCGGACTACGCCGATGAGGACAGCGGGCGCCTGCGCTTCCCGACCGACGACCCGGCGCTCGACATCGTGCGGGTCCGCCCGTTCGACGTCGCGACCTTCGTGGCGTTTGGCGCGGCGCACATCGGCATCTGCGGCGCAGACGTGCTGATGGAGTTCGATTACCCGGAGATCTACGCGCCGCTCGACCTCGGCATCGGGCGTTGCCGGGTCAGCGTGGCGGAGCCGGCGGCGAGCGTCGGGGCCGACGATCCCGCCACCTGGTCCCGCGTCCGGGTTGCGACGAAGTACCCGAACATCGCCCGGCGTCACTACGCGGCGCGCGGGGTGCAGGCGGAGATCGTGCACCTGAACGGCGCGATGGAGCTGGCGCCGGGCCTTGGGCTGTCCCGCCTGATCGTGGACCTCGTGCAGACCGGCAATACGTTGCGGGCGAACGGGCTGCAGGAAACGGAGGTGATTGCGCATGTCACCAGCCGCCTGATCGTGAACCGCACCGCGCTGAAGACGCAGCCCGAGGCCGTGGGCGCCTGGATCGCCCGGTTCCGCACCGCCCAGCTTGCGCCTGGCGTGGCATGAAGCGGCTTTCGACCGCGGACGCCGGGTTCGCCGAGGCGTTCCGCGGTTTGCTGCTGGACCGGGACACGGCCGTTCAGGTGGATGGCGTGGTCGCGGAGATCATCGCCGCCGTGCGCGCCCGCGGCGACGCGGCGCTGTGCGAGTACACGGCAGCCTTCGACCGGCAGGTGCTGACGCCCGAGACCTTGCGTGTCACGGCGGACGAGATCGCCCAGGCCTCCGCCGGCATTGCCCCGGACCTCGCAGCCGCCCTCGACCTGGCGGCGCAGCGGATCGAGGCGTTCCACCGCGCCCAGATGCCGTCCGACCTGCGGATGCAGGACGCGGCCGGGCTGGTTCTCGGCATGCGTTGGTCGGCGCTTGATGCCGTGGGGCTATACGTGCCGGGCGGCAAGGCGGCCTACCCGTCCTCCGTGCTGATGAACGCCCTGCCCGCCCGCGTCGCCGGCGTGGGCCGCATCGCCATGTGCGTGCCCTGCCCCGGCGGCGTGCTGAACCCCCTGGTGCTGGCGGCGGCCAAGCGTGCCGGCGTCACCGAGATTTACCGGGTCGGCGGGGCGCAGGCCGTGGCCGCGCTGGCCTATGGCACCGCCAGCATCGCCGCGGTGGACCGCATCGTCGGACCCGGCAACGCCTACGTCGCGGAGGCCAAGCGCCAGGTGTTCGGCCGCGTCGGCATCGACAGCATCGCCGGGCCATCCGAGGTCGTGGTGCTCGCCGACGCCGACAACGACCCGCAGCACGTCGCCGTGGACCTGCTGGCGCAGGCCGAGCATGACGAGGCCGCGCAGAGCATTCTCATCACCACGGACGCCGCTTTCGCCGACGCCGTCGCCCGCGCCGTCGAGGCGGAGCTGCCGACCCTGCCGCGCCATGCCATCGCCGGGGCAAGCTGGCGGGACCATGGCGCCGCCATCGTGGCCCGCGATTGGCAGGAGGCGGCGGCGCTCACCAACGACCTCGCGCCCGAGCACCTGCAGATCATGGTGGCCGACCCTGCGGCGCTGTTCGAGCGCATCCGCCATGCCGGGGCGGCGTTCCTGGGCCGCAACTGCCCGGAAGCGGTCGGCGACTACGTGGCCGGCCCCAACCACGTCTTGCCGACCGGGCGGACCTCGCGCTTCGCCTCGGGCCTGTCGGTGTTTGATTTCCTGAAGCGCACCACATGGGTTTCGGCAGACCGCGCCGCCCTCGGCCAGATCGGCCCGGCGGCGGTGGCGCTGGCGGAGGCCGAGGGGTTGCAGGCGCACGCCCGCAGCGTTGCGTTGCGCCTCGGCCAAAGCCCGACGCCTTGATTGGCGGGGCGGGCATGAGCACATTCCGCCTCGAAATCAATTCAAATCTCGTTTTGTAAGTTCAAGGAAGCTGATGTCCAAAGAAGACATGATCGAATTTAGCGGCACGGTGCTGGAGCTGCTGCCCAACGCCATGTTCCGCGTGAAGCTCGACAACGAGCACAGCATCCTGGCGCACACGTCGGGCAAGATGCGCAAGAACCGCATCCGCGTGCTGGCCGGCGACCGGGTGAACGTCGAGATGACGCCCTACGACCTGTCCAAAGGCCGGATCACATTCCGCTTCAAGTAGGCCGCCCCCGGCCGGCGACGCGCCGCTGATCGAATCAGCGATGGCGCGCCCGGAGTCCGCGCCGCTCATCTTGGCCTCCGCCAGCCCGCGCCGGCTCGCGCTGCTGGCGCAGATCGGCATCACCCCGGACCGCACCGCGGCGCCGGACATCGACGAAACGCCGCGCCGGGGCGAGGCGCCGCGCCGTTACGCCGAGCGCATGGCGCTGGAAAAGGCGGCACGGATGGCGGAACCCGGCGCCTTTGTGTTGGCAGCCGACACTGTCGTGGCACTCGGCACCCGCATCATGCCCAAGGCGGCAGACACTGAGGACGTGCGCGCCTGCATGGCCCTGCTGTCTGGACGGCGGCACCATGTGCTGACGGCGCTCGTCCTGGTCGGGCCGGACGGGCGGATCGGCCAACGCCTGTCCGACAGCGTCGTCGCCTTCTCCCGCCTGGCGCCCGCGCAGCTCGACGCCTACGCGGCCTGCGGCGAGGGCGTGGGCAAGGCGGGCGGTTATGCCATCCAGGGCCGCGCGGCCGGGTTCGCCCGCTTCCTGTCCGGCAGCTACAGCGGCGTGGTCGGCCTGCCGCTGTTCGAGGCGGCGCAACTGCTGCGCGGGCGCGGCTACCCCGTGCCTTGAGAGAACACATCCTGGTCGCGTGCAGCCCGGGCGAATTGCGGGTGGCCGTGGTGGAGGATGGCGGGCTGATCGATTACGCGCTGTGGCGGCCGGGCCGCCCGGACGGGGTGGGCGACTTCCTTCGCGGCCGTGTTATGGCCCGCGTGCCCGCCATGGCGGGCGCCTTTGTCGCGCTGCCGGAGGCCGAGGGCTTCTTGCCGGACAGTGAGGGCGCGGATGCGGTGTCGGACGGCATGGCGGTGGCCGTGCGGATCACCCGGTCGGCCCAGGGCGGCAAGGGGCCGCGGCTCAGCGCCCGCG
>CAXTUQ010000448.1:0-5142 GCA_964247405.1 uncultured Acetobacteraceae bacterium | reverse complement strand
GCGTTGCGGGGCTGGAGCGGGCGCGGGCGTTCGACATCAGCGTGGGCGCCGCGGCGCTCGACCGGCTGCGCCGCGAGATCCTGGGCGCCTGACGCCGCGTCACGCCACGGGCGGCAGCGCCCGTTCCGCGTCGTCCACCGAAATATCGGCGATGGCGTCGCGCTTCAGCCAGCAGGCACCCGGCCCCCACGGCGCGGACACGAGCGGGTCGGTGTGGGACGACATGAGCATCAGCGTCGGCGTCCCCACGGCGGAAGCGAGAAAGGTCGCGCCGGTGTCGTTGCCGACCGCGATTGCCGCCCGCCGGGCCACCGCCGCCAGCTCGAACAGCGTGGGCCGGCCGCCGAGGTCGACCACGCCGGGCGCCGCGGCGCGCACCCCGTCGATGGCATCCCGGTCCACCCCGGTGCCGACCGCGACGGCCCCGAGGCCGCGCCCGGCCAGGCGCCGCGCCAGCAGGCCGTAGCGGTCCGCCGGCCAACGCTTGTGCGGCAAGTGCGGCGAGCAGCCGGGGACCAGCAAGGCAAAGCGCCCGGGCAGGTCCAGATGGCCGATGGGTGCCGTGAGCCAGGACAGGTCCGCCGGCCCGGGCGCCGGAACGCCGGCGGCCCGGAGCTGCGCCGCCATCTTCTGCCGGTTGGATGGGCTGTCGGAGAAGTCCGGGTTGGGATGCGAGCAGCCCGGCGCCGCCCCCACCCACTCCGGCCGCCGCCGCCGCGGGATCATCTGGAAATAACGCGCCGTGCGGGACGAGCATTGCAGGTCATAAACCCGGTCGAACCCCGCATGAAGGAAGCCGCGGCGGATTGCCCACCAGGCCGCGAGGTCATGCGCCGGGGGCCGCCGGTCGAGCCAGACCCGGTCGAACCACGGGATCGCCTGCGCAAAGGCGGCGTAAGGCGGGCTGGTCATCAGCACCAGCTCCGCCCCCGCGTGATGGCGGCGCAGCGCCCCGAAGGCGTCCAGGGCCTGGATCAGGTCGCCGAGCGCGCCGTGCTTGATCACCAGAATGCGGCCATGCGCCATGGCGTTGTTCGTGCGGGACGGCCCGGCCGGGGTCAACTGCCCGGCGTCAGCGTTGGCTGGTCCGATATAGTTTCGACCAAGCAGGATTCTGCAGGGCGTGCTCTTGGAGGAAGCGGAGCTTTGCTCCACGCGCAGCAGATAAAATGACGCGTCTTCAAGGGTTCCTAAGCAGGCATTCGTGGCGCAAGCTGCGGATGCCTGCTTAGGCCCCAGCCTCTGAAGGCGCCGCTGCGCCATCTTGGCTCGCGAGCAGCGTGGCCAGGAAAAAGGCCTTGCGATGATGGCTCAATGCTGTGAACCGCGGCGACCAGGTGAACGCGTCGTGGATGCGGCGGGTCAGCCTGGAGTCGGAGTCGGCGGCGAAGAAGAAGTGGTTCGCAAGCAGGCAGACGCCGCCCGGCATCAAGAGGTCAGCCAGCCGCGCACTCAACGCTTTGAGCAGGGTGTCGCTCAGCGGCGACAGGTAATAAAGCGTATCGGCCACGACGACGAGGTCGAATCGCCTGTTCAGTTCGACCGGAAGGTCCAGGACGTCCCCTTGGGCAAAGGAAAGGTTGGCGACGCCGGCGCCACGCTTGCGCGCGTGCCCGAGCGCTGCCGACGCGATGTCGATCCCCAGCACCGCATCGGACCGCTCGGCCAACCGCTGCGACAGCAGCCCGAGGCCGCATCCCAGGTCGAGCGCATGGCGGAAGCGCCGGTCCGGCAGCAGCGCCATGATCTGCTCGTACTTGCGCTGCTGGTAGCGGTAGCGCCGGGCGGCGGACGCCCACGGATCGGCCGACCTGGTGTAGGCCTCCTCGAAGGCGATGCGGGCGTCCGACGCCGCCCGCGTCCGCTCGATGGCAGCGTCTGTGCGCGCCCCGATCAGGAAGAGGGTGAAGTCGCGTGGCAGGATAAATGTTGGGTGGTCGAAGACGCGGTGCAGAAAGCTGGTTCCAGTGCTCACTGCCCCAGTCAATGGTGACGACACTATCTGATCCTTCTTATTTAAAATGTAATTCCCTGGCATTATGTTGTTTCAAAACGATAATCTTAGGCTACAGAAAGCAAAACAAGGCTGAATGTAGTGGCGCACAATCATAAAATGGTGAATATCACTTGGGATGAGGCTGTGGCCGATTAACATTTGATACAATTGTTCTGCTCGGGCGGGGTCGCGGGCCGTGCGCCCAAGTCCCCGATGTGCCCGCGGAAGCCACGGCGTCGAGGCGCCTGGCGGCGAGATCCTCCAGAACCGGCCCTGTCTTGTCCGTGTCCTGTCTTCTCAAAGCGAACGGCGCTGCTTGAGGTTGCCGCTTCGACCCGTGTTGAGCGTCCAGCCGGAAACGACCATGCCGTTCGGGCTGACCAGCACGACCTTGCCGCAGTCCGGGTCAGCCTGAACCGTCACCGGTCGGCCCCGATCGCCCCCATCACTTGCGGGCGTGCAGGAACTCGGCGAAGGCGGCCAGGGTGCTGTCGGAGACGTGGTGCTCGATGCCCTCCGCGTCCGCCTCCGCGTCCTCCACCGGCACGCCGACGGCCACGAGCAGTTCCACCACCAGGCGGTGCCGCGCCCGCACCCGATCCGCCAGCGCGTGGCCGGCCGCAGTCAGGAACACGCCGCGGTAGGGCAGGGCCGTGACCAGCCCCTCGCGCTTGAGCCGGGCAATCGTCTTGACCGCGGTGGCGTGCGCGACGCCCATGCGGCGGGCGACGTCCACGGTGCGGGCCTCGCCGCCGGCCGCCAGCAAATCGGCGATCAGCTCGGCGTAGTCCTCCAGCAAGGTGGCCGAGCGGGCCTGCCGCGCCCGGCCGAACCGGTCCGCCTGCGCCGGCTCCTGCGGCATGTCGTGGCTCGACGGGTCCGGCGTCTGCTTCTCTGGCATCGCGTCATGTCCTGTTCAGGCCGGCGGCCCCGCCTGCGCCGCCGTGCGGCCTTGATGCCCCGCCGCAATGGTCCAGTCAAACGCGGAAGTCAGCCATATTGCAGAATGTGTAGCACAGGCTATATCTCGGCTCAGCCAACAAGCAAGCGGGACGCGATGAGCAAGGTGCAGGGCTATGCCAGCCTGACCGACCAGACCACGGCTGCAATCCGCGACACCCTGGCGGGGCGCCGCCGCGGCCTGCGCGCGGTGCTGCCCTTCGCCGGGCCGGCGTTCATCTGCTCGGTCGCCTACATGGACCCCGGCAACTTCGCGACCAACATCCAGGCCGGCGCCAAGTACAACTACAGCCTGCTTTGGGTCGTGCTGCTCGCCAACATCGTCGCCATGCTGTTCCAGGGGCTTTCGGCCAAGCTCGGCATCGTCACCAACCGCAACCTCGCCGAATTATGCCGCGACCACTTCCCGCGGCCTGTCACGTGGGCGATGTGGGCGGCGAGCGAGGTGGCGGCCATGGCGACGGACCTGGCCGAGTTCCTGGGCGGCGCCATCGGGTTGTCGCTGCTGTTCGGCATGTCGCTGCTGTGGGGCATGGTCGTGACCGCAATCGTGACCTACGGCATCCTGCTGTTTCAGAGCCGGGGCTACCGGCCCATCGAACTCATCATCGGTGGCTTGGTGGGCGCCATTGGCTTGAGCTACCTGGTCGAGTTGCTGATGGCGCCGCCGGACTGGCACGCGGCTGCGCTCGGCACCGTGCTGCCGCGCCTGGCCGACCCCGGCGCGCTGACCCTTGCGGTCGGCATCGTCGGCGCGACGGTGATGCCGCACGCCATCTACCTGCATTCCAGCCTGACCCAGGACCGGGCGCCTGCGCGCAACGAGGCGGAGCGCCGGGCGCTGCTGCGATACTCGAACATCGAGGTGGCCGTGGCGCTGTCGATTGCCGGGCTGGTCAACATGGCGATGGTGATGATGGCCGCGGCCGCCTTCCACGGCGGGCACGAGGAGGTGGCGGAGATCGAAACCGCCTATCACACACTGGTTCCCCTGTTCGGCGGCGCGGCGGTGTCGCTGATCGCCTCGGGCTTGTCGAGTTCGGCGGTGGGCACGATGGCGGGCCAGGTCATCATGCAGGGCTTCGTCGGCTTCAGCATCCCGCTGTGGCTGCGCCGCCTGGTGACGATGGCGCCCTCCTTCGCGGTGGTCGCCTGGGGGGTGAACGCGACGCAGGCGCTGATCGCCAGCCAGGTCGTGCTGAGCCTCGTGCTGCCGGTGCCCATGGTGGCCTTGCTGGTGCTGATGCGCCGGGCGGACGTGATGAGCATCTACCGCACGGGCCGGGCCACCGGGATCGTGGCGGGGGTTGCGACGGCGCTCGTGCTGGCGCTCAACCTGCTGCTGCTGCTGCAGACGTTCGGGATGCCGGTCCCGGGCCTCGCTTGATCTCCGGTGCAAGCGCACAGGTCGGCGCGTGATGGCCTCATCCCTGCCGGGCCGGGTGCTGGCCGGGCACCCGCGCACCTTCATCGCCCTGGGCGTTGGCTTGGTTGTTTGGGCGCTGCTCGGCGTCGCCGCCCCGGACTGGCCCGCCATAAGCCGGGCCATCACCGGCTGGGATGCCGGCGCCCTGGCGTTCATCGCGCTCGCCCTGCACCTTTTCGTCGTCCGCCCGCCGGCGCAGATGGCCGCCGAGGCGGAGGCGCAGGAGGAGGGGGAGTGGACCCTGTTCTGGGTCATGCTGCTGGGCACCGTGTTCAGCTTCGCGGCGCTCTCGGGCGAGTTCTCCGACCTGAAGAACACGCCCGGCGTCGAGCGCAGCCTGCACATCGCGCTGGTGGCCGCGACCTTGATGCTGTCCTGGCTGCTGACGCATTTCGTGTTCGCGTTCCGCTACGCGCACGAATGGTATGACCTCGACGGGCGTGGCCAGGCCAAGGGCGGGCTGGCGTTTCCCTCTGACGATCAGCCCGACTACATCGACTTTCTTTACTTCTCCGTCGTGATCGGCATGACGTTCCAGGTGTCCGACGTGCAGATCACCGCCCGGCGCTTGCGGCGCCTCGCCTTGCTGCACGGGCTGCTCAGCTTCCTGTTCAATACCGTGATCGTGGCGCTCACCGTGAACATCGCGGCCGGGGTGCTGTAGGGCTCAACGGGCGGGGCCGTCCGTGCCCGCCGCTTGCAGGATGGCGGGGATGGCCGCCTTCATTTGGAAATAGCCGCGCGTCGCCCGGGGCCAGGC
>CAXTUQ010000447.1:0-5150 GCA_964247405.1 uncultured Acetobacteraceae bacterium | reverse complement strand
AGCTTGCCGTCGTCCTCGATACGGTGGCCCTCCACCATCTGTGGCCGCGGCGTGTAGCTTTCGTCGAGGCCGTACAGCGTGTCGAACACGAGGAAGGCGTGGTTGCGGGTGACGTAGGCCGTGACCCACACCGGGTCGAGCTGCGCCAGGTCGGCCTGCGGCGCGAACACCAGCGTATCGGCGCCCGCGGCGCGGGCAAGGCGCGGCATCGCCAGGGCCGCCATCCCGGCGGCAGCGGCCTTTAGGGCCTCACGGCGCCGCATGAAACCGCATCAGGCCACCAGGCGCCGCTCGGCCCGGCACCGCATCAACGGCTGGATGCGGGTGCCGAACGCGTCCATACCCAGCAGGAAGTCGTCGAAGGTCAGCATGATGCCCTTCACCCCCGGAAGCGCCGCCACCTCGTCGAGCAGCGCGGCGACCGTGGCGTAGGAGCCGACCAGGGTTCCCATGTTGAAGTTGATGGGCGACGGGGAGCGCAGCACCGCCGCCGCCATGGAGGTGGTGCCCGGCGCCGGGTCCTCCGCCGCCTTGCCGAGCAGGTGGGCCAGCGCCTCCTTGTCGGCGCCGGCCACGTAATGGTCCCATTTCGCCATCGCCGCCGCGTCCGTCTCGTCCGCGATCACCATGTAAAGCATGTAGCTGCCCACGTCGCGCCCGGTGCGCTGGGCGTGCTCCAGCATGCGGGCGGGGACGCCGGCGGCGCGCGTTGGCTCGTTCACACCCTCGCCGAGCGCGAAGTTGAAGTCGCAGTGCTGCGCCGCGAACTCCATCCCGCGGTCGCTTTGCCCGGCGGACACCAGCTTGACCGGTGCCGCCGGGCGGGGGCTGAGCTTGCACGCGTCCATGCGGAAGTACTCGCCCTGCAGGTCGGACTGCCCGGTTTCCCACAGGTCGCGCAGGACCCGCACGTATTCCGTGCTGTAGTCGTAGCGCTTGGCGAAGTGGTGGTCGCCGGGCCACAGGCCCATCTGGCTGTACTCGATCTTGTGCCAGCCCGACACGATGTTGACCCCGAAGCGCCCGCCGGAGATGTCGGAGATCGTGCTGGTCATCCGCGCCACGATGGCCGGGGGGATGGTCAGCACCGCGACCGAGGCATACAGCCGGATTCGCGAGGTGACGGCGGCCAGGCCCGCCATCAGGGTGAAGCTTTCCAGCCCGTGGTCCCAGAACTCCGTCTTGCCGCCGAAGCCGTGCAGCTTGATCATGGACAGGGCGAAATCGAAGCCGAACGCCTCCGCCTTCTGCACCACCTGGCGGTTCAGTTCAAAGCTCGGCATGTACTGCGGCGAGGTGGCGGACAGCAGCCAGCCATTGTTGTTGATCGGGATGAAAACGCCAATGTCCATGGCTGCGCTCCGCGGGCTTCGGTGGGCGGCCTCACGCAAGGCGTGTGCCACGTTGGGCAAGGCATGTGCCACGCTATGGCGCGGCCGAGTTTGTGGCGCTCAAGCAACAGTCCAGCAAGCACAGTGGCCGGCGCATTGCCACGGCGCGCGACAAGTGCCAGCACAGGGCGTTGCCCAATCGGCGGCGGTGGGTTCGGGAGGGGCACGCGCCCGGATCGACCCGAGGCCTTGCTTCAACCGCGTGCCCTGGCCTACGGACGCCTGCCCCAAGATATGACAGTCTCACGGAGTGAACCGATGACAAAAGCCCCAGAGAAGAAAGCCACGCCGAAGGGCGCCACCGTCGAGAAGCCGAAGGCCGGGCACAAGCCGAACGCCTTGCAGCAGCCGCTGCAGCCGTCGCAGGACCTGGCCGCCGTGGTCGGCGAGGGCACGATGGCGCGGGGCGAGGTGGTCAGCAAGGTGTGGGAGTACATCAAGGCCCACAAGCTGCAGAACCCGGACGACGGCCGCGAGATCCTGGCCGACGACAAGCTGAAGAAGGTGTTCGGCAAGGACAAGGTGACCATGTTCGAGATGAACAAGTTCCTCGCCCAGCACTTGAAGTAAACGCAATCGAAGTAAACGGGCGCAGCACGGCCCAGGCCTGGTCCGTGCTGCGCCCCGTAGCTTGCGTCAGTTCACGGTTTGGCTCGGCCGCGCGAAGAAGTCGGACGGGATATTGTTGGTCAGGCCTTGCACCCGGTCCTCGGTTTGCAAATTCAACGCGCTGCATCCTTGGCCGCCGTAGTGCGGCAGCGTGTTGACCGTGCTGGCGGGAATCGTGGCGTAGGAGGCCGGCAGCGGTGCGCGGTAGCCGATCAGCCGGCCCGGGTCGAAGGCGGACAGCAACGCCCCGGTCGGCATCCCCGGCGCGTCATGCGGGCTGAGGAACGCCTGGGTGAAGCCCGCCGGACCCGTTTGGAACTGCGGGTCCTGCGCGCCGGACAGGCGGGCCGAAACCTCGTCCGGCAGCGTCGCGAGCGGCGGCAGGCCGAACAGGGAGTTCACCAGCCGGATCACCGAGTTGTGGTCGCCCTCCTCATGCGCGACCGCATGGACGCGGGCATAGGGGGAGATCACGATCAGCGGAATGCGCGGCCCGCGGCTGAGCGGCAGCCCGGCCGGGTCGTAGCTCAGGATGCGCGGCGGCACGTGGTCGTAGTCGCCTTCCGATTCGTCATAAGTGATGACGATGGCGCTCTCGCCAGAGTAGGGGCTGTTGGCTATGGCGTTGACCTCCTCGGCGATCAGCGCCTCGCTGATCTGCCCATCGGAGTAGGCGGGGTGGTCGTCATCGCCCAGGAAGTTGCTGCTGATGTAGGCGGCGTCGGCCGGCCCGGTGGCGTGCGTCGTGTCGGGCTTCAATCCCATGATGTTGTCGTAGCCGCCGCGAACGTAGAACACGCCGCCGGACTTCGGCAGCGCCGCCCCCTGCATGTCGCTGAAGAAGTCGCTCAGGCCGCGCTGGTTCGCGCTCTGCGCCGGGTTGTTGGTGACGTAGCCGAAGTACTGCGGCCCGTTGTGGTGGCCGATATAGCTGGCATGCGGCACGGTGCTGATGCCGTTGGCGTCCGGCAGGCCCCGCTCCGCCCCGTAGCCGTTCTGGTACCAGCGCCAGCTGTACGGCTTCTGGTTCCGCAGCGTGATGTAAAGCAGGTCCTGCTGCACGTCCGCGAGGTCAAGCACAGGGTTGGCGTCCTGTGCCACGACGCTCAGCAGCGTGCGTCCGGCGAGCGTCAGCGGCAGGCTGGCAAAGGTCAGGTTCGGCGCGACGTTGGAAGGGGCGCCACCCTCGTTCTTGCGCTGCGGCGTGCCGCTCGCGGCGCCGGTGTTGCTCGTCGCCTGGATGTTGGTCGGCTCGCTCGGCTTGCCGGAATACTGGGCGTTCGTGCCGGGCAGGCCGGGGATCGGGTCGTTGGTGATCGGCACCGCGACCGAGCCGTAGGTGCTGGCGGAGGTCTGGTCCGGGTGCTTCACCCACTGGGTTTCCCCGGACTGCCCGGCGATCATGGCGATGGCGTTCGGCGTGGACGGCCCGATGGTGGTTTGGAAGATGTTGTCGAACAGGGTGAACTTGTTGGCGTAGTTCCACAGGAACGGCACGGTGTCGCAATCGACGTAGGCCATCGCCAACTCGCCGAACTGCTTGGACTTCAGGGACACGGTGGCTGGCGGGGTGGTAGGGTTGATCGGCGATCCCGCGAAGTACTTCGCCTGCTCGTTGATCGCGAAGCGGTCCATGACGGGCACGCCGTTCACCAAGTGCATCTTGGCCGCCATGCGCGGGTGGCCATGGTCGATGTCGTCGAGGTCGGAGGCGTTCTGCTCGTTGCCGATACGGAAGGGCTGGATGGTGCCCATGCTGCCGTCGGTGTTGAGGATCGCCTGCGTGTTGGCGGCGGGCACGCGGGGCCGGGTCCCGTCCGAGAACAGGCCGTTCGCGCCGCGGAAGGTGCCGAAGTAATGGTCGAAGGAGCGGTTCTCCTGGAACAGCACGAACACATACTTGACGCGCTTCCGCAGCAGCTCGATCAGCTCCTCGTTCGAGGGCCGCGTTTCGGCGGCAGGGTCGCTGTAGAACGGCGCCACATCTTGGTTCGGATCGGGCTGCCCGGTGACGATCGGCCTCTGCCTGTCGGCGGCGCGCGCGGCCGACCAGGCGAACGGCTGCAGGAGCAGGCCGGCAGCGACCAAGGCGGAGCAGCCCTTGAGGAGCAAGCGTGGCATACGATGGGACCCTTTGATGTCGAGCCGCCTTTATGCCATGTGGCGCGGCGCGGACAGCGCAAGCAACGTTACAGGTGCATGAAGTTACGCCTTCTATTCAGCCGCTTCACTCAGCCCCGGGCGGGCAGTTCAAGCCGCCGTCGCGCCAGGGCGCATCAAGCGCCGCCGGCAGCCGCAGCGGGGAGGCCGCGCCGAGGTTGCGGGTCAGCAGGGCGTCTGCCCGGGCCTGCCAGCCCGGTGTCCGGCCCAGGGGCGGGCCCGGCACCGGCAAAGGCGCTGCCCCGGCGCCCAACGGCATGACCGCCTGGATGCTCCAGGCGACGACCGCCGCCCACCGCGCGTCGTCCAGCCCGGTGACGGCCAGGACGGGTGTGGCCGAAAGCGGTTCCGGCAGGATGCGGATCGGGCGGCCCCGCGCCTGGCCGTCGGCGCGCTGCGCCGCAAGCGCCGTCGTTTCCAAGGCGACGGCCGGGCAGCGGCCGACCTCGAAGGCGTCGAGCATCTCCTCCTCCTCCTGCCAGCCGGAATAGCGGATGGCGATGCCGCGGCTGCGGACGTAGGCCAGCAGCGTGCGCTCCGGCCCGGTGCCGGGCTCGGCGCAGACGGTGGTGCCGGCCAGGTCGGACAGATGCCGGGCCGGGTGGCCGTCCGCCACCATGACGCCGTTGGTCTGGTGGAACACCGCCGGGCCGGGCACCACCGCGTCCAGCAGGTTGTTGGCCAGCAGCTCCGACCCCGTCAGGAACGCCACGGCGTCGTCGCCCCGGCGCAGCCGCTCGAAGTCCTGGCCGAGCGCGTAGGGGTGGAACTCGATCCGCGCGTCGTCGCCCAGCACGGCGGCGGCAATGGCCCGGCATAGATCGATTTCCAGCCCCGCCATCCCGCCCCCCTCGGCAGGTGCGGCCAGGCCCGGGCGCGGCGCGCCGCCGCAGCGCAGCACGCCCGCGGCGCGGCCCTGGTCCATCGTCGCCGCTTCGGCAGGCGAGGCGGCCAGCCGCAAGGCGCGCAGCAGCCAGCGAAGCATCGGGG
>CAXTUQ010000446.1:0-5152 GCA_964247405.1 uncultured Acetobacteraceae bacterium | reverse complement strand
GCCGTCTGCAGCACCAGCACCAGCAAAACCCCGAACACCACCGTCTCGTAATTGCCCTGCTGCCCCAACAGCCGCGGCAGCAGGCTTTGCAACTGGTCGTTCACGCCCGTGACCAGCGCCGCGCCCAGCAGCGCCCCCCACACCGACCCGGCGCCGCCCACCACCGCCATCAGCAGGTACTCGATGCCGGCATTCAGCCCGAACGGGGTGGGGTTCACGCTGCGCTGCATGTGCGCGTAAAGCCACCCTGCCAGCCCCGCCAGCACGGCGGCGTAGGTGAACGCCAGGATGCGTGTCCGCGGCAAGCTCACGCCAAAACTCGCCGCCGCCGCGGCTCCCCCGCGCAGCGCCCGGATCGCCCGGCCCACCCGGCTGTCGAGCAGGTTGAGCGTCAGCAGCACGGCCAGCGCCACGGCGACCCAGACCACGACGAAGTATTCCCGGCTCCCAGTCAGCGCCAACCCGCCGAGCCGCAGCGGCGGGATGCCGGACAGCCCATCGTTGCGGCCAAGCACGTCCAGGTTGCCGGCCAGGTAATACAGGCTGACCGCCCAGGCGATGGTCGCAAGCGCCAGGTAATGCCCGGACAGCCGCAAGGTGACGGCCCCAAGCGCCAGCGCCGCCGCCCCGCTCGCCAGCAGCGCCGCCGGCAGGGCGAGCCAAGGCGACAGCCCGGCGTCCGCGGTGGTGAGCAGCGCTGAAACATAGGCGCCGCACCCCATGAACGTTGCCTGTCCGAACGAGGTCATGCCGCCGTATCCCGTCAGCACGACCAGCCCCAGCGCCACGATGCCGGCGATGCCCGCGTAGTCCGCCAGCGTAATGGAGAAGCTCGGCACCCCCGGCACGAACGGCACGCCGAGGAAGGCGAGGAACAGCACCGCCGGGAGCAGCCGGGTCATTCTTCTTCGGCCTGGCTGCGCAGGCTGCGCCAAAGCAGGACCGGGATGATGACGGCGAAGACGATCACCTCCTTGAACGCGCTGGCATAGAACGAGGACAGGCTTTCGACGCAGCCCACCAGCACCGCGGCGAGCGCCGCAATGGGATAGCTGACCAGCCCGCCGATGATGGCCGCGACGAAGCCCTTCAAGCCGATCAGGAAGCCGCTGTCGTAGTACACGGTGGTCAGCGGTGCGATCAGGATGCCGGACAGCGTGCCGATCAGCCCGGCGAGCAAGAAAGCGATGCGCCCGGACAGCGCGGTCGCGATGCCCACCAGCCGCGCCCCCAGCCGGTTCACCGCCGTCGCCCGCAGCGCCTTGCCGGACAAGGTATGCTCGAAGAACAGGTACAGCGCCGCGATCAGCGCGAGGGTGCTGCCCACAATCCAAACCGCCTGGCCGGGGACCGCCAGGCTGCCCCAGTCGTAGCGCGCGTCGGAGAAGCCCGAAGCGCGGTAGCCTTCCGGCCCGAAGAACACGAGGCCGAGGCCGAGCAGCGCCAGATGCACGCCGATGCTGGCGATCAGCAGGGTGAGCACCGACGCCTCCGCAAGCGGCTGGAAAGCGAGGCGGTACAGGTAAGGCGCCATGGGCGTCACGATGGCGAGTGTCAGCAGCGCGTCGGCCGCGACGCCGGGCTTGCGCGGAGCAAGGACCACGGCCACTGCTGCGACCAGCGCCGGAACCGCCAGGGTTTCCACCGCCAGCCGCGACACGCCGCCTGGCGAAAGCACCCGGCGCTCGGCTGCCAGCCCGGCCAGGAACGCTCCCACGCCCAGCGCACCCAGCAGCCACACGCTGCCCGGCAGCCGACCCTCGTCGAGCGCGGCAAAGGTCAGCGCGCCGTAGGCGACGATCTCGCCTTGCGGGATCAGGATGACGCGGGTGACAGTGAACACCAGCACCAGCGACAAGGCCAGCAGCGCGTAGATCGCGCCGTTCACGATGCCGTCCTGCAACAGGATCAGCGCGATGTCCGCGTCCATCCCGCGTTCAGCCCCCGCGTCTAGCCAGCATGGATCAGGGCAGCAGCTTCCAGGCGCCGCCCTCGATCACGACCATCACCCGGGCGCGCTGGTCAAAGCCGTTATGGTCCAGCGGCGTCATGTCCGCGACGCCCTGGGTCAGCACCAACTCCTCGCTGTTCTCCAAGGCATCGCGCAGCGCGGCGCGGAACTCCGGCGTGCCGGGCTTGGCGGAGCGCAGCGCCACGGGAATGGCTGCTTGCAGCAGCAGGCCCGCGTCCATCGCGTGCGCCCCGAAGGTGGACACGCTGCCCGGGCCGTTCGCGGCCTCGTACCGGCGCACGTAGTCGAGCGCCACCGGCTTGATCGGGTTGCTGTCCGGCAGTTGCGCCGCGACCAGGATCGGGCCGGCCGGCAGCACCGTGCCCTCCACGTCCCGCCCGCCCACGCGCAGGAAGTCCGCGTTGGCGACGCCGTGGGTCTGGTAGTACTTGCCGGCGTAGCCGCGCTCATGCAGCGCCTTTTGCGGCAGTGCCGCCGGGGTGCCGGCGCCGGCGATCAGCACCGCGTCGGGCCGGGCGGCGACCAGCTTGAGCACCTGACCGGTCACGCTGGTGTCGGCGCGGGCATACCGCTCGGTCGCCACCAGCTTGATGCCGTGGGCGGCAAAGGCGCGCGTCGCTTCCGCCAGCCAGCCGTCGCCGTAGGCGTCGTTGAAACCGATGAAGCCGACCGTCTTTACGCCCGCCCGCGCCATGTGCCCAGCAAGCGCGTCCGCCATCAGGCTGTCGTTCTGCGGCGTCTTGAACACCCACCGGCGCTGCGCGTCCATCGGCTCGATCAGCCGGGCGGAGGCGGCGAGCGCGATCATCGGCACCTGCTTCTCCGCCGCCACGTCGATCATCGCCAGCGAGGCCGGCGTGACGCTGGAGCCGACCAGCGCGTCCACGCCCTCGTCGATCAGCTTGCGGGCGTTGGCGACCGCCTTGGTGCTGTCCCCGGCGTCGTCCAGCACGACATACTCGACCGCCTGCCCGGCAACCGTGGATGGCATCAGCGCAACCGAGTTGCGCTCCGGCACGCCGAGGCTGGCGGCCGGACCGGTGGCGGAAAGCGTCACGCCGATCCTGACCTGCGCCTGGGCCGCCCCGGCGGCGGCCAGCGCGGTGGCCGCCAGCAGCATGATCGCGAGACGACGCATGACCCTATCCCCCAATGCCGCCCGTGCGGCCTCGATACGGCTCCGTGCGACGGTCATTTGTTTGTCTCGCAGTGGTATGGCGCGGTCCGCAGCGTGTCAAATCAGGGCAGTGTCTCAGCTTGAATTTTGCTGGCCAAGTTTCGTTTTGAATGTGTGCCAACATCGCCGCGTGACGGCTTCCAGAAAATCATGCGGTTGTGGGTCCGGCATGGTGGATGTAGGTGATGATCGGGGGTGCACCCATGACTTTTCCTGACGCGATCGGGCTTGTTGGGGTCGTGTTGTATGTTGCGGCCTATGCCTCTTTGCAGATGGGCATTCTCGGGCTTACCGACGCGCGTTACACGGTTCTGAACGCCGTTGGCGGCATGGCCGTCATCTTCTCCTTGATGTGGAGCTTCAATCTTGCCGCGTTCGTGACACAGGTTTTTTGGCTCATTTTCACAGTCGTCGGCTTCGTTCGATCGCGCAGGACTTAGGTTGCGCCCCTTCACTTGTACGGTCCAGTTTTTCAAACTGAGACACGACCCAGATCAGAGCACGTTTCCCTTCCTGCTTGGCGGCTTCGCGCGGCCGCGCGTTATCTGGACTTGCGGCGCGAGGCCGCATCCGCTTTAGCCTCGCGGCATGGTTGAGCGATCCATCCTCGCGTCCCTCGTGGCCCTGAGCGCAAAACGGGCATCCGCTGTCCTGCTGGTCGGCGCCGTGTTGGCCGGGCTGTCTGCCGTGCTGGCCATGCGCCTGAGCGTCACGACCGACATCAACGGCTTGTTCAACGCCAACCTGCCCTGGAAGCAGCGCGAAGCCGAGATGCACCGCCTGTTCCCGCAGCGCGAGGGCCTGCTGGTCGCCGTGGTCAACGCGGCGGCGCCGGAGGCTGCGGAGGCCACCGCCGCCGGGCTGGCCGCGGCGCTGGCAAGGGACACGGAGCATTTCCAGTCCGTCCGCCGCCCCGACGCTTCGCCGTTCTTTGACCAGAACGGACTGCTGTTCCTCGACACGCCGGCGCTTTCGGCGGTGCTGGACCAGACCATCGACGCGCAGCCGTTCCTGGGCCAACTCGTCGCCGACCCCAGCGCGCGGGGCCTGTTCGCGGCGCTGTCGCTGGTGGCCATCGGCGTGGACAAGGGGGCGGAGCTGGGGCCGTTCGACGCCCCGCTGCGCGGCTTCCATGAGGCGATGGTCAGCGCGCTCCGCGGCGAGCCGCAGCCGCTCTCGTGGCAGCGCCTGCTGGCCGGCCCGGTGGCGGAGATGGGCGGACCCTACCGTTTCGTGCTGGCGCAGCCGCGGCTCGATTTCGCCGCCCTCCAACCCGGCGCCGCGGCGACCCAGGCGCTGCGCGACGCCGCGGGACAATTGGAGTTCGTCCGCTCCGGCCTGGCGCATGTCCGGGTGACGGGCGCGGTGGCGCTGTCGGACGAGGAGCTTGCTTCCGCCGCGAACGGGGCCATCGCCGGGCTGATCGGCAGCACGCTGCTGGTGGTGGTCTGGCTGGTGCTCGCGGTGCGGAGCTGGCGGCTGGTGGTGCCGATCCTGCTGACCCTGATGCTCGGGCTGCTGCTGACCACGGCGTTCGCGGCGCTGACCGTCAGCCCGCTCAACATGATCTCCGTCGCCTTCGCCATCCTGTTCATCGGCATCGCCGTCGATTTCGCGATCCAGTTCAGCGTGCGGCTGCGGGAAGCGCAAACGGAAGCCTGCGATCTGCGCGCCGCGCTGGCCGTCACGGGGAAGCGGGCCGGGGTGCAGATCCTGGTGGCGGCGGCGGCCACGGCGGCGGGGTTCCTCGCCTTCGTGCCGACCGATTTCAGCGGCGTGGCGGAGCTGGGCCTGATCGCCGGCGCCGGCATGCTGATCGCGTTCGCCTGCACGCTGGTGTTCCTGCCGGCGGCGCTGGTGCTGTTCCGCCCACGGACGCCGGGGCGGGAAGTCGGCTTCACCTGGGCGGCGCCGCTCGACCGAGGGCTGGCCCGGCGGCGCTGGCTGATCCTGGCGCTGAGCGGCATCGCCGCCTTCTTCCGCCTGCCGGTCGCGCCGCTGCC
>CAXTUQ010000445.1:0-5155 GCA_964247405.1 uncultured Acetobacteraceae bacterium | reverse complement strand
GGCCACCCAGCACGCTTGCCCCGGCGCCCAGAACCAGCAAGGGCGCCGCCCACCAGCCGGGCGCCGTGGGGCCGCAAAGGTCGAGCAGCACGCGGACGAGCACATACAGCGCGGCCACCGCCATTCCGCCGGGCAGCAACGCGCCGACCGGCTCCGTTTGCACGGCGGCCCGGGCGGGCCAGGCCAGTTGCGATGCGGCGCCCAGGAGCGCCAGGAACAGGACGGCCGTCGCCTGCGCACCCTCCAGCGGCGCGGCGCGCATCGCGGCGAATCGCAGGTCCGGCGGCGCGCCCGGCGGCGCCAGCAGCGCCATCGCTGCCACCAGGCACAGGACGCCGCAGGCCGCCTGGTCCAGGCCCGGCCGGCTCGCAACCGCGGCGAGGCCGAAGCACAGCGCCAGGGTGAACCCGTCCGCCGCGAATGGGGTCAGGATCATGGCCCAGACCGCAATGGGCAGCCGCAACGCCCCCCCTTCCAGCGCCGCCGCCGCGCCCACGGCGCACAGCACCAGGGCAAACAAGGCCGACAGCGCGTCGCAGGCCCAGTGTAAGCCGCCGGTCGGCCCGATTGGCACGGCGATGGCGTCGGTCCATCCCCCGGTCACGGCCAGCGCCGCGAGGGCAAGGCCCGCGGCGCAGCCGGCCCAGCTTGCCGCACGGATCAAACGGACAGCGGGCGTGACGGGTCAGGGACGATCAAACGCCTACTCGCCGCCGAACACCGGACAGCGGGGCGCCGCGTGGGTCCGGGCGGCAGGCCCCGGCCGCGGATCGGCGGCGCGGGGGTGTCGGGCGAAGTGGGTCATGCTTCCTCCGGCCCGTGGCATCCGGGACTCCGGCGACGATAAAGCGACCCGTCCTGGAATGGCAACGCTTCCCGTATATCTGGCGTTGACCGGGGCCGCTGCGCGCTGGATGCTGCGGGGCAGCAATCACCCATCCTGAAGGACTGGCCCATGCGACTCCGTCTCTTCCTGCTGGCCGGCGCCGCGCTGCTGTGGGCGGCCTCCGGCGAGGCCAAGACCCTCGTCTATTGCTCCGAAGGCTCGCCGGAAAACTTCAGCCCGATGCTGAACACCACCGGGACGACATTCGACGCGAACCGCCCCGTTTATGGCCGCCTGATCGAGTTCAAGCTTGGCACGACCAGCATTGAGCCGGGCCTGGCCGAGCGCTGGGATGTGTCGCCCGACGGCAAGGTCTATACCCTGCACCTGCGCCCGGGCGTGAAATGGCACAGCAACGCCCAGTTCAAGCCGACGCGCGACTTCAATGCCGACGACGTGCTGTTCACCTTTAACCGCATGGGCCAGGAGGATCACCCGTTCCACAAGGTTTCCGGCGGCTCCTACGACTATTACGGCGACATGGGCCTGGCGAAGCTGATCGCGAAGCTTGAGAAGGTGGACCCCCTCACCGTCCGCTTCACCCTGACCGCGCCTGCGGCGCCGTTCCTGCCGGACCTCGCGATGGATTTCGTCGCCATCCAGTCCGCCGAGTATGCCGACGTGCTGATGCGCGCCGGCAAGCCCGAGCAGATCGACCAAGTGCCCATCGGCACCGGCCCGTTCAGCTTCGTCGCCTACCAGCGCGACGCCACGATCCGCTACCGCCGGTTCGACGGGTTCTGGGGACCGAAGGCGAAGCTCGATGCGCTGGTGTTCTCCATCAACAAGGACCCGGCGGTGCGGCTGGCGAAGCTGCGGGCCAACGAGTGCCAGGTGTCCGCCTATCCGGCGCCGGCGGACCTGCCGGGCATCCGGTCCGATGCGTCCTTGAAGCTGATGGACCAGCCGGGCCTCAACATCGGCTACCTCGCCTTCAACAACCAGAAGAAGCCGTTCGACGACAAGCGGGTGCGGCAGGCGCTGAACATGGCCATCGACAAGAAGGCCATCATCGACGCGGTGTACTTGGGCGCCGGGCAGCCGGCGAAGAACCTGATCCCGCCGACGATGTGGTCGTACAACGACGCCGTGCAGCCCTGGCCGTTCGACCCCAACGCCGCCAAGAAGCTGCTGGCCGACGCTGGCTTCCCCGAAGGGTTCGAAACCGACCTGTGGGCCATGCCGGTGCAGCGGCCCTACAACCCTGACGCCCGCCGCATCGCGGAGCTGATGCAGTCCGACCTCGCGAAGATCGGCGTCAAGGCGCGGATCGTCAGCTACGAGTGGGGCGAGTACCGCAAGCGCATCCAGGCCGGCGAGCACATGGCGGCGATGTTCGGCTGGACCGGCGACAACGGCGATCCCGACAACTTCTTCGTGCCCCTCGCCGGCTGCGCCGCGGCGCAGCCCGGCGGCGGCAGCGCGTCCAAGTGGTGCAACCAGGAGTTCGACGCCCTGGTGAACAAGGCCGCCACCCTCCCCGACCAGGCCGAGCGCGCCAAGCTGTATGAGCAGGCCCAGGTGGTCATGCGCGAGGAAGCGCCGTTTTTCCTGATCGCGCACTCCGTCGCCTTCCAGCCGATGCGCAAGGAGGTCACGGGATACATCATGAGCCCGTTGGGAACGCACGACTTCGCCCAAGTCGATCTCCAGTAGCGTTCCGGCGCCGTGTTCCGCCTCCTGGCCCGGCGCTTGGCGCTGATCGTCCCGACCTTCATCGGCGTTACGCTGCTGGGCTTCCTGCTGATCCATTCCATCCCCGGCGACGCCGTCGAGGCCCGTGTCGGCGAGCGCGGCATCTCCCCGGAGCGCCTTGCCTACTTTCGCCATGAACTCGGCCTCGACCAGCCGCTATGGAAGCAGTTCCTCGACTACCAGGGCCAGCTCCTGCACGGCGACCTCGGCCGCTCCGTCGTGACTCAGGAAAGCGTGTGGGCCGAGTTCAAGACGTTCTTCCCCGCGACGCTCGAACTCGCCGCTTGCGCCCTGCTGTTCGCCGTCGTGCTCGGCCTGCCGCTGGGCGTGATGGCGGCGGTGCGGCGCGGGTCGGCGCTGGACTATGGGTTGATCGGGCTGTCCGTCACCGGGGCGTCGATGCCGATCTTCTGGTGGGGGCTGATGGCGGTGCTGATCTTCTCGGTCGCCCTCGGCTGGACGCCGGTGTCGGGCCGGATCGACGACCTTTATTACATCGAGCCGTGGTCCGGCTTCCTGCTGATCGACTCCTGGTTCAGCGACGACGCCGGGGCGTTCCGCTCCGCCGTGCGTCACCTGATCTTGCCGGCCATCGTGCTCGGCACCATCCCGCTCGCCACCATCGCCCGCATGACCCGGTCGGCGATGCTGGAGGTGCTGGGCGAGGACTATGTGCGGACCGCCCGGGCCAAGGGCTTGGCGCCGGGCCGCGTCGTCGTGGTGCACGCGCTGCGCAACGCGCTGATCCCCGTTGTCACGGTGCTCGGCTTGCAGGTGGGCGCGCTGCTGGGCGGCGCGATCCTGACCGAGACGGTGTTCGCCTGGCCCGGCGTCGGCCACTGGCTGGTCGAGAGCGTGCAGCGCCGCGACTACAACGTGCTGCAGGGCGGCACCCTGCTGATCGCCGTGCTGGTCATGCTGGTGAACCTGGGCGTTGATGTGCTGTACGGCGTGCTGAACCCGAGACTGCGCCATTGAGCGCCACGCTCGCGGCACCCCGCGCCGGGCTGTTCCGCCGCCTGTTGGAAAACCCGGGCGCGGCCGCCGGGCTGGCGGTGATGGCGGTGCTGATTGTTCTCGCCGTGGCCTCCCCCGTCGTCGCGCCGCACGGCCCGGCCGAGCAGTTCCGGGAACACTTCCTGGCCCCGCCGTTCCAGCAGGCGACGTTCCCCCTCGGCACTGACAGCCTAGGGCGGGACATCCTGACCCGGCTGATCTACGGCGCGCGGCTGTCGCTGCTGATCGGCGCGGTCGTGGTGGCGCTATCGCTCTCGGTCGGCACCCTGCTGGGCCTGTTCGCCGCGTTCGCCGGCGGGGTGCTGGATATCGCGATCATGCGGCTGATGGACGTGCTGCTGGTGTTCCCGAGCCTGCTGCTGGCCATCGTGGTCGTCGCGATCCTGGGACCCGGCCTGACCAACGCCATGCTGGCGGTCGCGGTGGTGCTGCTGCCGGGCTATGTGCGCCTCTCGCGGGCGGCGGCGCTGGGGGAGCTGACGCGCGAGTACGTGGTGGCGACGCGCAGCGCCGGGGCCGGGGTGCTGCGGCTGATGCTGCTGGTGGTGCTGCCCAACTGCCTGGCGCCGCTGATCGTGCAGGCGACGCTCGGCTTCTCCGCCGCCATCCTGGACGCGGCGGCGCTCGGCTTCCTCGGCCTCGGGGCGCAGCCGCCCACGCCGGAATGGGGCACCATGCTGGCCGACGCGCTGCAATTCTACCAGCGCGCCTGGTGGCTGCTGGCCTTTCCCGGCATCGCCATCCTGGTCACGGTCATGGCGTTCAACCTGCTGGGCGACGGCCTGCGCGACGCGCTTGACCCCAAATTGCGCCGATGACCGCGCTGCTGGAGGTCCGCAACCTGTCCGTCGCGTTCGGGCCGTTCCATGCGGTGGAGGGCGTGGATTTGACGGTGGCGCCGGGCGAGGTGCTGTGCGTCGTGGGCGAATCCGGCTCGGGCAAGAGCGTGTCGATGCTCGCCGTCATGGGCCTGCTGCCGCGCACCGGGCGGGTGGCGGCGGACCGCGTGGCCTTCCGCGGCGGCGACCTGCTGCACGCGACGCCACGTGGGCGGCGCCGCCTGGTCGGGCGGGAGGTGGCGATGGTGTTCCAGGAACCCACGACCTCGCTCAACCCCTGCTACCCCATCGGCTGGCAGATCGCGGAAGCCATGCGCGCCCACCACGCGGCACCGCGCGCCGAGATCCGCGGCCGGGTCATGGCGCTGCTGGGCCAGGTGGGCGTGCCCGCGCCGGAGCAGCGGATGCGCGCCTTCCCGCACCAGCTCTCCGGCGGGCTGAACCAGCGGGCGATGATCGCCATGGCCATCGCCTGCAACCCGGCGCTGCTGATCGCCGACGAGCCGACCACGGCGCTCGACGTGACGGTGCAGAAGGGCGTGCTGGACCTGCTGGTGGGCTTGCAGCGGGAGCGCGGCATGGGCCTCGTGCTGATCACCCACGACATGGGCGTGGTGGCGGAGACGGCGCAGCGCGTCCAGGTGATGTACGCCGGCCAGGTGATGGAGGAGCAGCCCGCCGCCCCCTTGTTCGCCCACCCGCGCCACCCCTACACCGC
>CAXTUQ010000444.1:0-5159 GCA_964247405.1 uncultured Acetobacteraceae bacterium | reverse complement strand
GGGCGGAGGCCGCCAGGCCGCGGCCGGGACGCAGCGCGGCGATGGCCGCCAGCAACAGCGCGTCCCGCCGCCTCACCGGACAAGCGCCGCGGTGCGGATGCGCCGGTATACCAAGTCCGGCACCGGCCCTTCCGCCACGGCGTCGGCGGCGGCCACGGCGTCCGCCATCATGAAGTGGTCGGGCGACAAGGCGCAGGCCGGGTCGGTGGCGCCCGCGTCGCCGGTCATGGCGAGCGCCTGGCAGCGGCACCCGCCCCAATCGACCTCGCGCTGGTCGCAGGACCGGCACGGCTCCGGCATCCAGGACGTGCCGCGGTACCGGTTGAAGCCGGGGTCGTCCCGCCAGATCGCGCCGAGCGACGCCGTCCGCACCGACGGCCACTGGAAGCCCGGCAACGTTTCCGCCGCATGGCACGGCAAGGCCAGCCCGGCCGGGGTGACGTTGATGATCCGCCGCGCCCAGCCGCCCATGCACGCCTTCGGCCGCGCCGCGTAGTAGTCCGGCACCACGTAGTCGATGGTGACGCGCCCGCGCAGCCGCTCGCGGGCCTCCGCCACCGCCTCGTTCGCCCGTTCCAGTTGCGCGCGGCTCGGCATCAGGGCGGCGCGGTTGACCAGCGCCCAGCCGTAGTACTGCACATGGGCGATCTCGATGCGGCTGGCCCCGATCTCCTCGCCAAGCGCCAGCATGTCCGGCAAGCGCTCCAGGTTCTGCCGGTGCACCACGAAGTTCGCGGTGAGCGGCAGCCGGGCCTCGCGGATCTGCCGAGCCACTTCGAGCTTGCGGGCATGGCCGCGGCGGTAGCCGCCGATGCGGTCCGCCTGCGCCGCGTCGGCGTCCTGGAAGCTGAGCTGCACATGGTCCAGCCCGGCCTCTGCCAGCGCCGCGAGCGACGCCGGGTCCAGCGTCACGCCGGAGGTGATGAGGTTGCTGTACAGGCCATGAGCCGCGGCGTGCCGGACCAGTTGCAGCAGATCCTTGCGCGCGGTCGGCTCGCCGCCGGAAAAATGCACCTGCAACACGCCGAGCGTCCCTGCCTCTTCCAGCACGCGCAGCCAAGAGGCGGTGTCGAGTTCGTTTGCGGCCCGCTCCATTTCCAGCGGGTTCGCGCAGTAGGGGCATTGCAGCGGGCAGCGATGCGTCAGCTCGGCCAGCAGCGCCAGCGGCGGCTCGATGACCGGGGCCGGGGCCGGCGGGATCGGCGTCAATGCGTTCATAGCCGGATCGCTCCCTTGATCACCAGGTCACGCAGCATGGCCTCGGTGTCCGCCGCGATGGTCTCGCGCGGCGCGTTGAATTTCTCGGCCAGGGCATCCACGATCTCCGGCACGCTGCGGGCGCCATCGACCAGCTTCAGCACCTCCACCGCCGGCTCGTCCAGCAGGAACAGCCGCTCCGGCGCCAGGATCACCCAGGCGTCGCGCACCGCGTCATGCCGCAGCCGGAAACCCCGGTTGAAGACGGGCACGCCGGCCCCCTCTCCCATCATGCCGAGGGCACGAAGGCGCCCGGCGGCACACGGCCCGGCTCGACATAGGCGTAATGCAGCGCATCAAGCTGCGACCACAGCACGTCGCACTTGAAGCGCAGCGCGGCCAGGACCTGCTCCTGCTCCGTCCGGGTGCGGGCGTGCCCGTCCACGTAGGCCAGGGCGAAATCCACGTCCTTCGGCGCCTGCGTCATGCGCGGGGTGAAGTAGGCCAGGGTGTCCTTGGTGATGAAATCGTAGTTGGCCAACATGCCCGACACGCGCTCGGCAATGATGGTGGGGGAGAACATCTCGGTCAGCGACGACGCGACCGCCTCCAAAACGCTGCGGTCCCGCACGAAGGCCACGTAGGCATCCACGGCGAAGCGCGTGCCGGGCAGGATGCCGTCCGTCGTCTCGACATAGGCGGGATCGAGGCCGACGCCCTCCGCCAGCTTCAGCCAGCGTGCCACGCCGCCGAGGCCCGGCCCGGTGCCGTCGTGGTCCTCCAACCGGCTGCGCCAGGCGCGGCGCAGGTCGGCGGTGGGCAGCCGGGCCAGCAGGGTCGCGTCCTTCGCCGGAATGCGGCTCTGGTAGTAGTAGCGGTTGAGCGCCCAAGCCTGCACCTGGGCGCGGTTCAGCCGCCCGTCATGCAACATGCGGTGGAACGGGTGATGGATGTGGTACCGCTCGTCGCCGATGGCGTGGAGTGCTGCGCGCATGTCGGACGGGGACAGGAGACGGTCGCTCACAGGGTCAGCTCCATTCCATCATAGGCCACGTCCCACCCGGCCGCGGCCACCTGCGCCCGTTCCGGCGAGTCTGCCAGGAGGATCGGGTTCGAGTTGTTGATGTGCAGCAGGATGCGCCGCCGCACCTCCAGCCCGGCAAAGGCCGCGAGCGTCCCGCCCGGCCCGGACACGCTCATGTGCCCCATGCGCTGCCCGGTTTTCGGCCCCAGCCCGGCGCGGATCATCTCGTCATCCGTCCACAGCGTGCCGTCGAAGAACACCGCCGCTGCGCCGCGCAGGCGGTCGGCCAGGCCCGGCACCATGGCGGCGCAGCTCGGCACGTAGAACAGGGTCGTTTGGCCGTCGGACACCGCCGCGCCGACCGTCTGGTCGGTTTCCTCCAGGGCCGGCGCGGCGCCGGGCTGTTCCAGGTAGAGCGGCACCTTGCCGGGCACCGCAAACAGGATGACAGTCAGCCCGCTCGCGTCGCCGTCCGGCAGCGTCACGGGGGTGGGCGCGTCGAGCGCGACATGCTGCCGCGCGACGATGCCGCGGGCCAGCACCTCGAAAATGGGGTTGTCATCCAGGACTCGGTGTACCCGGGACGTGGCGAGGACACTGAACGGCTGGCGTTCACGCAGGGTCAGCAGACCGGCGATAGCGTCCACGTCGCCGCCGGTCAGCACGACCGCAGCAATCGGCGAGGAGCGCAAACCCGCCTGCGGCTGCAAAGCCGGGGTCCGCTCGATCTGCTGTCGTATGTCGGGGGACGCGTTCAGTACCACCCAATGACGGCCATCCACGCTGACGGCGATAGAGGCCTGGGTGCTCGGGACCGCCGCGGGGTCCCCGGCCCGGGCGCGACGGCAAGGCTGGGCGTTGGAGTTCCATTGTGGGAATGCGCCGCCTGCCGCGGCGCCAAGCACGACTACGCGCATGAGTTCTCAACGCTGCACGCCCCAGCAAACGCCCCAAGGCCACGGTGCCAACCGCACCTGCCCAGGGCGCCGCCAGGTGGTGCGCTTACTTCTTCAGGTCAGCGCAGGCGTAGGAGTTGATTTCCGCGCCGAGGGCGATCTCGACAATCTTCGGGGTCTTCCAAGCCATGGTGTCCTCCATTTATTGTGCAGCAAGCCGCAATCTATGATTGCGCTCCAACATCTAGTCAAGCGCCGGCGCCGCGCCATGTGCACGGACGGGGTCACCCTATCACGACCTCGTGTTGCGATGGGACGGAAATCTTCCGCAGCGCCGGTCGTTGGGAACGTAACTCACAAAAGGAGGAACTTCATGCGCCATTCAATTAAGGTCATGGCAGGCTTGTCGGCATTCTGCCTCGGCGTGGCCGCGCTGCCAGGCGTCGCGTCGGCCGGCCCATGCTCTGACCAGATCGCCGAACTGGGCCGCAAGCTGTCGCAAAGCCCGAGCCTGGGTGCGCCGACCACGGGCACGCTCACCGGCTCCAATCCGAACAACGCGCCCGGTGCGTCGCCTGCCGCCTCCGCGGCGCCGACCGGCACCGGGACCTCCAACGACAACCGGGTCGGCGGCACGGCGGGGACCAAGGAGGCGAACGCCGCAGTCGGCAACTTGGTCGCCACGTCCTCGCAGGACGTGCGGCGGCAGCAGGAGGGCTTGCCGACGGCCGCCGCGGTGGCCGCTGCCGGATCGGGCAAGTCGGTCGAGACGACACCGGGCCAGGGGGGGCCGGGCCAGGCCAGCGGCGCCGGGCCGAACGACAAGATGTCGGAAGCCAAGGCGGAACTGGAAAAGGCGCGCATGATGGATGCGAAGGACGATGGCGCCTGCCGCGGCGCGGTTGACCGGGCGCGGCAACTCGCGGGCTGAACAAAGTGCCGGGCGGCGCGGGCCTACCGTGCCGCCTCCCGCACGCCGGCGCGGCGGGGCAGCGCGCTGATCTCGGTCACGAACTTGCGGCGGATGGCGCGGTCGAAGTCGTCGAAGCTTTCCGCCGGCACCAGAAAGGCGTTGGGTCCGCCGATCAGGTGGTCCCGGTACCAGGCCTCAAGCGTCGCCGCCTCGTCGCCTTCCAGGATCGGCAGGCCGTTGACGGTGACGCCCGTGCCAGCCAACTCGTCCCGCACCCGGTCCACGGTTTCCGGCGGGTTGCAGTTCTCCTGCCCGTCGCCGGACACGTCCACCACGCTGCGGTCCGCCGGGACCGGCAACTGGGTCAGCAGCTTGTCGGCGATGCTGCGCAGCGCCGCCGACATGCAGGTGAAGCCGTTGCTCGCACGGCGCAAGTGACGCACACGCCCGGCAAAACGCTGCACATCCCCGGCGCTGGTCAGCAGCGTCCACGGCAGCGACAACGCCGGCCGGGTGGACCATTGTACCAGCGCGACCAGCATGGACTGGTGCGGACCCGACAGCACGCTGGCCTGCACCTCTCGTGCTTCCAGAGCGGCCGCGATGCCTTGCATCTGCAGGGTGAAGCGCGCGGCGTCCACCGATTCCGACACATCGACGGCCAGCACCAGCGCCAAGTCCACCCGCTCCGTCTGCGCCGCCGCCGGGGCGGCAACCGCCGCGAGCCGCCGCCCCAACCAGGCGCTGCGCCGCACGCCTACCGCTCCGCCAAACCGAGGTTCCGCACGCTGCCCAACCCGGTCGCCTGATCCAGGCCGACAACGCCGCGCAGCGATGCGCCGTGCACATCGGCCCGCGCCAGCGCGGCGCCGGTCAGGTCGGCCCCATCCAGCCGCGCCCCGGCCAGGTCGGCGCCTTGCAGGTTGGCCCGCGCCAGCCTGGCGCCGCGCAGGTCGGCAAAGGCCAGGCGCACGCCGGACAGGTCCGCCCCTTCCAGGTTGGCCCCGGCCATCCGGCAGCCGCCGAGGTCCGAGCGCAGCGCGGCCAGGAACTGCGTGCGCCCCAATTCCAGATGCGCCCCGGCCAGGTTGGCGCCGGTCCAGTCGCCGTTGCCCAGATGCGCCAGCAG
>CAXTUQ010000443.1:0-5163 GCA_964247405.1 uncultured Acetobacteraceae bacterium | reverse complement strand
GGCGGCGATGGCCGGGGCGCTCGGCCTGCGGCTGGCCGGGCCGCGGGTGTATGGCGATACGCGGGTGGACGACGCCTGGATGGGCGATGGCCGGGCCGAGGCCGGGCCGGGCGACCTCCGCCGGGCGCTGGCGCTGTATCGCACCGCCTGCGGGTTGCAGATGGCGGCCTACCTGCTGCTTTGGGCCGCTACGCTGCGAGGCTGAGCAGGCGATCCACGTCGCAGTGCGTTTCCAGGTGTTGGGCCAAGAGGTCCAGCGCCCGCTCCACCGCCTCGTCATGCCGGTGCCCTGATGGTGCCGCACCCCAGCGGCGCAGCCACGCGGCGCGCTGCCCGTCGTCGGCGAACAGCCCATGCACGTAGGTGCCGACCACGGACCCGTCGGGCGAACATGCCCCGTCCGTGCGCCCATCCGCCAAGTGCAGTAGGGGCCGCGCCGTCGCCAGGCCGGCTGTGCAGCCCATGTGCATCTCATAGCCGCGGAACGCCACGCCGTCGCCGGACCGGCCCGAGGCCTCCGCCAGCCGCTTCTCGCCCGTCAGCACGGTGTCCACGTCCAGCAGCCCAAGCCCGGCGACCCGGCCCGCCGGCCCTTCGATCCCCTGCGGGTCGGCGATGGAGCGGCCCAGCATCTGATAGCCGCCGCACAGCCCGACGATCCGCCCGCCGCGCCGGTGGTGCGCCAGGATGTCGATGTCCCACTCGGCGGCCCGCAGGTCGGCCAAGTCGGCCATCGTCGCCTTCGATCCCGGCAGGATCACCATGTCGCACACCGGCAGCGGCGTGCCGAGCGGCACCATGGCCAGGTCCACGTCCGGCTCGGCCGCCAGCGGGTCCAGGTCGTCGAAGTTGGCGATGCGCGGCAGCACGGGGACGGCGATCCGCAGCCTGGCGCCGGGCCGGCGCTCGCCTCCCGCCAGGTCCGCCGCGTCCTCCGCCGGCAGCCGGGCGGCGCCGGCGAAATGCGGCCCGAGGCCGAGCGGCGTCCAGCCGGTCCGCACTGCTATGAACGCCATGCCGGCGTTGAACAGCGAGAGGTCCCCGCGCATCCGGTTCACGATGAAGCCGCGCACCAGCCGGGCGTCGTCCGGGTCCAGCACCGTGTGGGTGCCGACGAGGCTGGCGATCACCCCGCCGCGGTCGATGTCGCCGACCACCACGACGGGCGTTCCGGTGGCCCGGGCAAAGCCCATGTTGGCGATGTCGCCGGCGCGCAGGTTCACCTCCGACGCACTGCCGGCGCCCTCCACCAGGATCAGCTCGGCCTCCGTCGCCAGGCGGTGGAAGCTGTCGAGCACGAAGGGCATCAGGCCAGGCTTCATCGCCTGGTACTCGCGGGCGCGGGCCGTCGCATGGACCCGGCCCTGCACGACCACCTGCGACCCGGTCTCGCTTTGCGGCTTCAGCAGCACGGGGTTCATGTGGACGGAAGGGGCGACGCCCGCCGCCCGGGCCTGCAACGCCTGCGCCCGGCCGATCTCTCCGCCCTCCGGCGTGACGGCGGCGTTGTTCGACATGTTCTGCGGCTTGAACGGGCGCACCGCGATGCCCCGCCGCAGGCAGGCCCGCGCCAGCCCGGCCACCAGCAGCGACTTGCCGACGCTCGACCCGGTGCCTTGCAGCATGAGCGCGCGTGCGGTCAGAACTCGATGCCCTCTTGCGCGCGCACCCCGGCGGCGAAGTGGTGTTTTATCAATGTCATCTCGGTCACGAGGTCGGCGGCCTCGATAAGCGCCGGGCGGGCGTTGCGCCCGGTGACGACGACGTGCAGCCCCGCCGGGCGGGTTGCCAACGCCGCCAGCACCTCCGCTTCGGCCAGGTACTCGTAGCGCAGGGCGATGTTCAGCTCGTCCAGCACCAGCAGCGACAGGCCGGGCTGCTGCATCAGCGCCACGGCCTGGTCCCAGGCGCGGCGGCAGGCGGCGATGTCGCGGTCGCGGTCCTGGGTTTCCCAGGTGAAGCCCTCGCCCATGGTGTGCCACTCGACCAAGTCGTCGAAGCGCGCCAGGGCCGCGCGTTCCCCGGTGCTCCAGGCGCCCTTGATGAACTGCACCACCCCGGCCCGGCGTCCCCGCCCGACGGTGCGCAGCAGCAGGCCGAAGGCGGCCGTGCTCTTGCCCTTGCCCGGCCCGGTGTGGACCATCAAGAGGCCCTTTTCCAGCGTCTTGCCGGCGACCTCCGCGTCCTGCACGGCCTTGCGGCGGGCCATCTTGGCCGCGTGGCTGGCCGATTCACTCATCCGGACCTCCCTTCACGAACAACGGCAGGCCCGCCACGGTGAACACCACCCGGTCCGCCCGCGCCGCGAGCCGTTGATGCAGCCGGCCGGCCGCGTCGCGGAAGCGCCGGGCCAGCGCGTTGTCGGGCACGATGCCGAGGCCGACCTCGTTCGACACCAGCACCGTGGGCGCCGCCCGGTCCAGCGCCGCGTCGAGCGCCGCCTCCGCCGCGTCCAGGTCCGCGTCGGCCAGCAGGAGGTTGCTGAGCCACAGCGTCAGGCAATCGACCAGCACCGGCGCGTCCCCGGCATCCCGCAGCGCGTCCGGGAGGGCCAGCGGCGCCTCAATTGTGCGCCATCCCGTTGCGCGCCGGGCACGGTGTTCGGTGATGCGCGCCCGCATCTCGTCGTCGAACGCCTGGGCCGTGGCGATGTACAGCCAGGGCGGGGGCAGGCGGGTGATCAACGCTTCGGCATAGCGGCTCTTGCCGGAGCGTGCGCCGCCGAGCACGAGAGTGAATTTGGGGGTGGATGGCAAGCGATGTCTCAGTTTGAGCTTTCACAATTGTTGGAAAGCCGGCCCCCGACGTGGATCAGCGGCGCTGCGGAGAGGTGTCATCAATACCTTGCTTAATCTGCTTGCGAAGCCAGAGGCTGGCTTCGTCCAGACCTGCCGCGGTCAGGCCGCGGGCGACCCACATCTGGTCGTCCATATTCAAACCGGCATTCTTCATCTCTTTCCAGGTCGCCGCCACCTCGCACTTGCGCGCAGCGTGAAGAATGCGTCTAACCGGGGCGTCATGGCGCCCATAATCGAGCCACGTCAGTGAGGGTCGAGTGCCGGGCATCAGGGCAGAGACGACCTCTGGCATGATGGCAAGTCCCGATGCCCCGTTCATGAAGAACACGAACGCGTCCTGCCGCTGCACCGAACCGACGGTGAATGCCTTGAAGGCGCCGTTGTCGCCCCAGTGAAAGAACGTACCCTCGCTCGGCTCCAAGCCCCAGCCCAGGCCCCAGGCGACGCCGGTCACCGCGTCTCCGTTGCTTGGTCCCAGCCACTGGATGCCTGGGTGCCGGACCTCGATGTGGGGACGGAGCCACCGCTGAGCGGTCTCTGGCCGTAGCCGCGAGCCGTCCAGCACGTGCAGCAGAAAGCGGGCGAAATCGGCGGCCGTGGTCTGGAGCGACCACGCCGCGTTGCCTTCGCCGGGCTTGCCGCCAAGGGCCGGCCTGCCGAAGGCATCGTGCGGGTAGGCCCGGTTCGCGTCGAAGGACCAGTCCCAGACGAAGCTGGACCGGGTCATTCCGAACGGCCCAAGGACCAGCCGCTCGGCAAGCGTATGCAGTTTCTCCCCAGTGATCGCCTCGACCGCCTTCTGGAGATGGAGGAAGCCCTCGCCGGAGTAGCTGAACCGCTCGCCGGGTGGAAAGTAGGTCTTGAGCGGCAGATCGTCGTTGCGCCAGTTGGGCAAGCCCGAGCTGTGGCTCAGAATGTGCGCGGCAGTGATGGAAGCTGCTCGGCTATCGCCCCGCATGTATCCCGGTAGATAATGAGCGAGCGGAGTTTCGAGGGAAAGACGCCCCTGGTCCGCAAGCTGCAGGACGGCGTGGGCGAACACCGGCTTGCTCAGGGACGCCGCATCGAAAGAGGTGTTCTCATCGACGGGGACCAGAAACTGAACGTCGCGCACGCCGGAGCAGACCGTACGTTCAAGTTGCCCACTCCGAATGATGGCTGAGGCGAACCCCGGAACGTTTGTTGCGGCAAGCAGGTGCCCAACCGTGGTTTCGGTCGCGACTAGCAGGTGCCGCTCGGAAGGGTTGTTCGCCATTCGCCCATGATGCCTTGGTAATGGCGAAGTGGCGAGAGTCCGCAGTGGGTCGGACCCCAAACCAACCCACCCAACAAAGCACCCGATTGACACGCCAAGCCTCCGGCCATACTGCACCCGTGATGGTCCCGCCACTCGGCGATTTCGGAGGGCGGGTTAATAGGGAACGCGGTGCGATGCCGCGGCTGCCCCCGCAACTGTAAGCGGTGAGCTGTTCGTCGCGTGCCACTGGGCCGGAACCCGGGAAGGCAGGCGGGCAGCGCGGTCCCCACTCTCCTGCAAGGAGAGGGGATCAGATCCGCGAGCCAGGAGACCTGCCATCATCGGAGCACGTGGCCGAACGGCGGCGCGCTTCGACGACGACGCGCGGCCGGGCGGGGTGCCTCGGCGGCGGCGGTGCCTCCCCGGCATCGACCTGCGGAGCCACCTTCCGCAGGCGTTCGGCACCCCGTGCTTTGCCAGGACGCGCCGGAGGCTGCCCGAACATGACCCAGACGCCCACCCCCACGCTTCACGTCTGCACCACCTGCCGGGCCGGGCAGGTGTTGGCGGACAGCGACGAACGGCCGGGCCGGCTCATGCTCGACGCGGTGGCCGCCCTGCTCGATCCGCAGGCGCCGGCCGTTGATCTGCAGGAGGTCGTCTGCTTGTCGAGCTGCGACCATGGCTGCGCGGCTGCGATCTCCGCGCCGGGCAAGTGGACGTATTTGCTCGGCCGGCTGGACCCCGGCATGGCGGCGGACCTGCTGCGCTATGCCGAGCCGTACGCGCGCTCAGCGACAGGCACCGTGCTGCCGTCCCGCCGCCCGGCGTCGCTCGCCCGCGTCGTGCTGGGGCGGATGCCGGACCTGACGCAAGCACACGTCGCCTCGGGACGCGCGGCATGATCGGCGGGAAAATCCCGGCCACCGTCATCACCGGCTTCCTCGGCGCCGGCAAGACCACCGTGCTGCGTCACCTGATCGAGCACGCGGGCGGGCGGCGCCTCGCGGTCATCGTCAACGAGTTCGGCGCCGTGGGCGTCGATGCCGACCTGCTGCGCGGCTGCGGCATCCCGGCCTGCGAGGAAGCGGACATCGTCGAGCTGGCCAACGGCTGCCTGTGCTGCAC
>CAXTUQ010000442.1:0-5191 GCA_964247405.1 uncultured Acetobacteraceae bacterium | reverse complement strand
ACCTCGACAAGCTGCTGGGCGCGGGCCGCGACGCCGCCATACCCGGCCTGACGCGCCGCCAGGCGGACCGCGAGCAGGGTGTCGGGCGAACGGTCGATGGCGAGCGGCACGTCCGTGCCGGACTGGCCTCCGCCGCGGCCCGCGCCCAGCAGCTTGTCGAGGTCGAGCCGGTCAAACGTGGCCTCCACCGAAACATCGTCCGGCCGCCCGGCCCCGCCCTCCTGCAAGCGCAGCGCCGCGTCGCTGACCGCGCCGTCGTTCAGCGCCCCGGCGGCCTTTGTCAGCAGCCAAAGGTCGCCTTCATGCTCGAACGGGCCGGACAGGTTGAGCGCCGCGTCGATGCCGCCGCTGACCCCCGCGATGGCGAGCAGCGGCCCGGGCGTCGGCGCCGAAAGCGACAGCACGCCCCGCGCGCCGTCCAGGTCGAACGGCGCCGTCATCGTGCCCTCGAAGTCGAGCGTGGTGTCGTCCGAGACGAAGTGCAGCGCCGTGCCGTACGGCACCGACGCATCGCGCAGCACGGCGATGGGCTGCAGCTCGGCCTTCAACTGGATGGGCGCACCATGATAGGCGCCCTCCACCGCCAACTGCACCGGCTGGTCGGCGGAGGCCGTGCGGATCGTCGCGTCGTCCAGCTTGGTGACGAGCGCGGTGCCGCCGGACGTGCGGAACACGACCTCGCTGCGGCGCACCTGCGCGTCCAGCAGCGTCGGGACCCAGCTCCGGTCGGGCGGGCCGGGGTGCGGCTTTTCGGGGCCGAAGCGCCAATTCTTGGTCCGGTCTGCCAGGCGCTCCAGCAGCACCGACAGCCCGTCGATGCGGAGCGTGCGGATGACCGCCGGGCCGTGCAGCAGGGACAAGGCATCGACCTCTGCCGTCAGCCGGTCCAGCGTCGCGAGGGCGGGCCGGGTGCCGCCCGGCAGGTTGTCGATCCGCAGGCCTTGCAAATCAACCGCGATCCAGCGCCCCGGCACCACATGCAGCGCGCCGACCGCCACCGCCCGGCCACCAAGCGCGGCGCTGGCCCGGCGGGCCGCCCAGGGTCCCAGGTCAAGCCGCCCGACCACGAAGAAGGCCGCCACGCCGGCCGCCGCGAGCAACGCAAACAAACCGAGGGCGATGGCCGCAAATCTCTTCATGCTGCCATCAACGTTTCAGGGACCGAACCGGACAGGCCGTTATATGCCGAGATACGCCTTCCGCACCCCGGCGTCCGCGGCGATGTCCCGCGCCGGCCCTTCCAGCACGATGCGCCCGGTTTGCAGCACGTAGGCGCGGTCGGCCAGCGCCAACGCCTCCGCCAGCCGCTGCTCGACCAAAAGGATAGTGGTGCCGAGGCCGCGGATGCGGCCCACCGCGGCCAGGATGTCGTCCACGAGCTTGGGCGCGATGCCCTGGCTCGGCTCGTCGAGCATCAGGAGGCGCGGCTGGGTCATCAGCGCGCGGCCGATGGCCAGCATCTGCTGCTCGCCGCCCGACAGCGTCTCCGCCCGCTGCGCCAGGCGTTCCCCCAAGCGGGGAAACAGGCTGAACACCAGGTCGAGCGGCTTGAAGCGGTCCGGCTCGCCGCGGCGGGCGTAGGCGCCGAGGCGCAGGTTGTCCTCCACCGACAAGCGCGGGAACAGGCGGCGGCCTTCCGGCACCAGGCCCACGCCGCGCCGAGCGATCAGGTGCGGGGCGACACGGGCGAGGCTTTGGCCGTCGAAGCTGATGGCGCCCTCCGTCGCCACCTGCCCGGCGACCGCGCGCAGCAAAGTGCTCTTGCCGGCGCCGTTCGCCCCCACCACGGCGACGATCTCGCCTTTTACCACCGACAGGCTCACGCCTTGCAGCGCCTTCAGCCCGCGGTAGCTCGCGGACACGCCGTCCAGCCGAAGCAGCGGCTCAGACGACATGGTTTCAGGCGGCATATCAGGCGGCATACTTGTCGCCGAGGTAGGCGCGGATCACGTCGGGGTGGCGCACCACCTCCGCCGGCGACCCCTGCATCAGCACGCGGCCCAGGTTCAGCACCACGGCGCGGTCCACCAGCGGCAGCAGAACCTCCATGACGTGCTCCACCATCACCACCGTGATGCCCTCCTCGCGCACGGCGCGGATCAGCGCGACGCCGCCGGCGGCCTCGGTGGGCGTGAGGCCGGTCAGCATCTCGTCCAGCAGCAGCAGGCGCGGCCGGGTGGCAAGGGCGCGTGCGATCTCAAGCCGGCGCTTCTCGGGCGGGGTCAGTTGGTGCGCCGGCGTGTCCATCCGCCCAGCCAGCCCCGCGAAGTCCAGCACGTCCTGCGCCGCCCGCATCGCCTCGCGGGGCCGGGCGCCGCGGGCGAACGCGCCGACCATGACATTTTCCAACACGGTCATGCCGTCGAAGCTCCGCACCACCTGGAAGGTGCGGGCCACCCCGGCGCGGGCGCAGGCCACCGGGCCGTGTCCGCTGATCGCAGCGCCATTCAGCAGCACCTCGCCCCGGTCCGGACTGACCTCGCCGGAGATCACGTTGAACAGGCTGGTCTTGCCCGCGCCGTTCGGGCCGATCAACCCCAGGATCTCGCCCGGCGCCACGTCGAAGCTGATGTCGATGTTGGCCGCGACGCCGCCGAACGCCTTGGAAACGCCACGGACGCTCAGGAGCGGAGTCACCCGTGCTCCGGGCCGAGCCGCCGCGCGACCGCGGCCTCGTAGCGGTCCAACTCTGCATCCGGGATGCTCCAGCCGCGCAGCGCGTCGGCGGTCTGCATCAGGTAGCTCGCCGCCGTGCCGCCGGGGCCGACGCCCACCGCGAGCAGGTCCACGGTTTCAGACTCCGGCACCGTGCCCGCGTAGAGCGGATGCCGCGGGTTGGCGACGAACGTGACTGCGGCGACCGGGCCGGCCTCCGTTGCCACATCGACCCACTCGGCGGTGTAATAGCCGCCGGCCATCTCCTGTTTCCAAACGGTCCAGAGCGCCTCCTGCACCGTGCCCTCCGCCAGATGGAAGGCGATGCCCGCGCAGGCGCCGGGCTGCCGGTCCAGCCCAAGCGTCAGGGCAGGCTGCTCCACCGTGCCGCGGTTCCGGTTGTCCCAGATGCAGTAGCGGCGCACCAGCCCGTCCACCGTGCCGGCCCGGGCCGCGTCGTATGCGAACCCGTCCTCCCAGATCAGCGCGCCATAGGCGAACACCCAGATGCCGTCCGCCGCGTGCCGCCCGTCAAGCACGTGCTTCATGCCCCGGCGCAGCTCCGCCTCCGGCACGGTCGCGGGCTGCGCGCCGGCGGCCACGGTGAGCGGCAGGCGGGCCTCAATGAGGGCGCGGGTCAAGATTGTCATGATGCCGGGAGATTTGGGGCGCGTGACGAACTTTGGAAGGCGCGGCGGGGTCCGGCCCTGGCCTCAGCGCCGGCCGCGCGACCGGTTCGTGGCCAGCTCCTCGGGCGTGAGCTGGAAGCCGACCTCGATCCGGTAGGCCGCCGCGGTTTTGTTCGCCTTCACCGGGAGCCGCAGCTCCACGTCGTCGCCCGCGAGGCGCAGCCGGTCGGCGTTCGGCGGGAACTCGGCGCGGAGCGGGAACACCTGCTTGTCCAGGATGTTCTCCCCGTCCAGCACGGCGACGAAGTAGGCGAGCTGGGCCTGGCGCCCGGGGGCGGCCGGGCCGCGGGTCAGCTCGATGCCGACCTGGACGGTGGTCACGACGATGCCCGCGCCGTCCCGCTTGCAATTGCCGTCAAGCCCGGTGATGCGCCCTTCCAGCTCGGAATCGACCAAGTCGCGCTGGTTGCCGCGGTAGCGGGACAGGTCGGCGGCATCGCGGACGATGGCGGCGCCGGGGCAGGCGGGGGCAAAGGCGTCCTGGGTGTCGCCACCGCAGCCAGCCAGGATCAGCAGGGGAATCGTTCCCAGCCAGGCGGAAAAGCGCATTGCAGGCATCCAGATCTCCGGCTTGCGCCCCGCTCGTCACCGGGGCCGTGCGACACCAGTTGTAGCGCAATGCGCGCGGCGGCATAGTGCGCCGCGCCTGCCAGCCGGATTCCCATGCCCCAAAGCCAAGCCGTCCAGCAAGCCTCCCTCCCCCAGCCCCGGCCCGACCTGCTGGTCGTGCTGGCCGGCCCGCGCGGATTCTGCGCCGGGGTGGACCGCGCCATCCGCGTGGTGGAGGAGGCGATCCGCCGCTACGGCGCCCCCGTCTATGTCCGCCATGAGATCGTGCACAACCGCACCGTCGTCGAGACCCTGGAAGCGCAGGGCGCCGTGTTCGTGGAGGAGCTGGACGAGGTTCCCGCCGACGCCCACGTGGTGTTCAGCGCCCACGGCGTGCCGAAATCCGTGCCGGCGGAGGCGCAGCGCCGCAACCTGTCCTACTTCGACGCCACCTGCCCGCTGGTCAGCAAGGTGCACCGGGAAGCCGAGCGCCATTATGCCGGCGGCGGCCCCAACGCGCGCCACATCCTGATGATCGGCCACGCCGGCCATCCGGAGGTCGTCGGCACCATGGGCCAGTTGCCGCCCGGCAGCGTCACGCTGGTGCAGGACACTGCGGACGCCGGGACGGTGACGCCCGCGGACCCCGGGCGCCTCGCCTTCATCACGCAGACCACCCTGTCGGTCGATGACACCGCTGACATCGTGGCGACGCTGCGCCGCCGGTTCCCCGCCATCGAGGGGCCGAAGCACGAGGACATCTGCTACGCCACCACCAATCGGCAGGCAGCGGTCAAGGCCATCGCGCCGCAATGCGACCTGGTCGTGGTGATCGGCAGCCCCAACAGCAGCAACTCCCAGCGCCTGCGCGAAGTGGCGGAGCGGGGCGGCGCGTCGCGGGCGATCCTGCTGCCGCGGGCGGACCAGCTCGACTGGTCGGCGCTGGAGGGAGTGCGGACGCTCGGCGTCACCGCCGGGGCGTCGGCGCCGGAAAGCCTGGTGCAGGAGCTGCTCGGCCGCCTCGGCGAGCGCTACGCGCTGCGGATCGAGGAGCGGCAGGTGACGCAGGAAGACGTGGTGTTCAAGCTGCCGGCCCCGCTCTGCTGACCCCCCGCTGAATGGCGGTCTATACCGACGTCACGGACGAGGCGCTGGCGGCCTTCCTCGCCGGCTACGGCCTGGGCACCGCCGTCGCCTTCCGCGGCATCGCGGAGGGCGTGGAGAACAGCAACTTCCAGCTCCGCACCACCGCGGGCGACTTCATCCTGACCCTTTATGAGAAGCGGGTGGACCCGGCG
>CAXTUQ010000441.1:0-5201 GCA_964247405.1 uncultured Acetobacteraceae bacterium | reverse complement strand
CGCGCATCAAGCTCCGCAAACTCTATCCAACAACGGATGGTTGACAGAGCACTAGTGCATTACGCTGCCCGGCGCCGGCGTGGGGAGCCGATCTCGACCACGTTCGTGGAAAGCGTGGTCAATGAGATCATCGCCAAGCGCATCAACAAGAAGCAGCAGATGCGCTGGAACAGGACCACGGTGCAGCCCTTCCTCGACGTACGCACGGCGGTGCTGAACGACACACTCGAGGACACGTTCCGCTATCGCCGCACCGGCTTCCGGCCCGCCAACGATGACCGCAAGGCGACAACAGCCGCGGCGTGATCACCCCCACGATTTTGAATGCTCTCTCTGAGCAAGCGCCGGGATCCAGACGTCTTCGTACCCTGATATGGACGGCTTTCAGGCCACCACCGTTTTTCTCGCCCGCAGCTCAACGGTGGAAGCGGCAAGCTTTCTCCACGTTAATGGCGCAGACCCGGGTCGAGGAACGCCTTTGCCAAAGCGAGTTGCGCATGGTCGGGCACGCAGCGGGCGCTATCGACCCTGCCATTGCGCCATCCGTGCCAGTAGGAGCGGGACCGGTCGCTGCCGGGTGTAGCTTCGCCGTGAAAACCGTCCAGGTAGCCTTCCAGGATCTCGCCATCATTCAGGGTGCGGAAGTCGTCGACGGTTTGGACTGGACTGAACTCGGCCATGGCGCTCACTGATTTCCTCTGCTCGTTGATGCTCCAACAAGGACCATACACGGTCGTCCGAGCTGTGAGCGCCCGCAACGCTGACTAATCCCCGGTTCAGCCCACGTAGGCACAACCAGTTTGTGAAGTTTAACAAACGAGTTAGACCGGACTTGTGAAAAGGTTGTGTATGAGATTGTTCCGCACATCCAGCGGAACGCCTCACGCTCGATATACAACTAAAGGTGTAAAAAATGGCTAAACGAGCAACAGCTGACGCCAGGCATGCATCCGACCTGCTGCCAACGCCGCCGCAATACACGGTGCGGCTTGCCTCGGACGAGGCGACGCAGCGCGACGTCTACTCCCTTCGTTACATTTCCTACCTAGACGGCGGTTTCATCGCACCCAACAAGAATAGGCTGTTCTCCGACAAATTTGATGGGCAGCCCAATACCCAGACCGTCGCCGTTTACCAGGACGACGAGCTGGTCGCATCGGTGCGGGTCTGCTTCCTGTCGCTGTTTCACCCAACTCCTGCGCCAGTGCGGGACACCTTCCCTGACCAGTTGGCCGCGCTGCTGTCGCAATGCCGCAGAAGCACGCAGGGCATGGAGGCCGTCGAGATCACGCGTCTGGTCAGGAGCCCACGTCATGCCAACGACCAGGGCTTGGTGTTCGTGCTTTACCGGCTTGCGGGCCTGTTGGGCATCCAGCGCGACGTCCGCATGATCCTGTCCTGCGTGCGACAGAATCATGTCGCATTCTACCGCAGGCTGCGCTACAGCGAAATTGCCGGGCCGCGTAGCTACCTTGGGTTGAGGTGTCCGATGCACCTGCTGGCGTGCACTCGTGAGGATTACGATGCCGTGCGTGGCCGATTTCCCTTGATGGATCCCGATGCATTTCCAGAGGACGACGTATCCGGGTTTCTCGCCGGGCAGTCCATGACGACGCGAATACGACCGTCATGAACAACTTGCGCGGGCTTTCGGAGATGACGCCTGGGCGGGACGCGCGCGTCCTGGGCCGAGTTGCGTGCTGCCGCGGCGGCACGCAACCCCGGGCAGGCCGGCTCGAGTGTCCTGGACGGACGCAAGGTCAGCCGTGATGGATGGACGCAGTTGGGCTGTGCTATCGGCCGGGGTCTCCTGCTTCGGCTCGTTCGCCTGGGCGGCCAAGTTCCATTTCCGGAAATCCGGCGCAGTGCCCTTGGGCATGCAAGCGGCGTCAGCCGTCAGCCTCTTGGGTTTTGCCTGGTTCCTTTATGGGCTGGGAGCAATGACAGGAGGCTACCGGCTGGTGCCGCTCGTCCTGTGCGCGGCGTCGCTGCTGCTGTTCTGGTGGTGCATCGTCCACACGCACCGCAAACGCTTCACGCTGGCATTCTCGCCCGACACGCCGGCGTTCCTGGATACCCACGGGCCGTACCGCCTGGCACGCCACCCCTTCTATCTTGCTTACTTGATGTTCTGGGTAGCGACGGCGCTGGCAATCCCCGGCCTGATGTCCTGGACCGTGCCGGCGATGATGGCCGCGCTTTATGGCGCTGCGGCAACGAAGGAGGAGGCGAAGTTCAAGGACAGCGCCTTGGAAAGACAATACCGGCGCTACCGCATGCGGACCGGCATGTTTTTCCCGAAGCTGCACGGCAGCGCCATCCGGCTGCGAGTGCACCTGAGATCGATGGCGGCCCTGTTGCGCCGCGCTGCAGATTGGGTAGCACCGGTCAGCAATCCCGTGCATGTGTCTGAGGTGCAAGACGAGCAGCACCTGCTTCTTGCGCGTACATCCCATCTCTTCGCCTTGTCAGGCGGCAGCAGCATCGCCATCCTGGCGCTTGACTTTCGCCAAGAGCTTGGGCTGGCCTGCATCTCGCTATGCTTTCTGATTCCTGCACTATACGGCATGCTCGTCGTCCTCGCGTGGTGGTGGAAACGCACTGGCGACGGGGCGGCCTTCCATCGGCGGTCCCTCGCCTGCCTGGCCGCGCTCGGCGTGTTCTGGGGGATGCTGCTGATCCTGCTGTCCGGTGGGCACGACATCAGCCAGCAAAGGATGGTTGCGGCGCTGTTGATCGGACTGGTGTCGACCCCGGTCATGGCGGCCCCGTTCTCGGCCGCGTTGACGTTCTGGGTCCCCAGCGCAGCGTCGGCGGTAATTGCGCTCTGCGGACGCCAGGACCCGTTCGACATCTATCTGCTGGCCGGCACCTTGGGATATCTCGGGCTGACCTTCCTGGGTATGCTTCTGTTGAACCGGTCCTTGCTGGAGCGCTCCACGAGCCGCATCCGGCTCATGCAGCAGAATCAGACAATCAGCCTGTTCCTGCGCGATTACGAGGAGAACGCGTCGGATTGGCTGTGGGAGACCGACGCCTCGCTCAGGCTTCGCCACGTTTCGCCACGCTTTGCGCAGGCAGGCCTGCGTCCAGCCGCTGAACTGAATGGCACGATGCTGCTCGACACGCTCTGTTCCACGCCGTCGTCGGACGAGTCCCAGGTCCTTCGGCGCCTGCTGGATCAGCGTGCCGCGTTCCGCGACCTCGTCGTGCCCGTGGCCGCCTTGAGCGAGCCACGCTGGTGGAGTCTGACAGGGCGGCCGCACTTCGACGAGCGTGCACAGTTCCAAGGCTACCGCGGCATCGGGTCGGACCGGACCGAGATCGTGCGGGCCGAAGAGCGGGTCCATTACATGGCGACGCACGACAGCCTCACCGGCCTGGCGAACCGGCAGCGCCTCTTGGACACTCTGCAGGCCGCTTGCGAGCGCCACGACGGCCAGAAACGCTGCCTGTTGCTGCTGGACCTGGACCGCTTCAAGGCGGTCAACGACAGTTTCGGCCATGCTGCCGGCGACGCGCTGCTGGTGGCCGTAGCCGCACGGTTGCGCGGGTTGGTGGGCGACGAGGGCTTGGTGGCACGGCTTGGCGGCGACGAGTTCGCGATCGTGGCGCCTCTCGGTGGCGGGCAAGCAGGCACTGCGCTGGCATCAAGGATCGTCAGGCGGCTAAGCCAGCCTTACCTGCTGCCGCAAGCCCGTGTGACGATCGGCGCCAGCGTCGGGGTGGCGCTCGTCGGGCGGGATGGCGGCGACACGGCCATCCTCATGCGCAACGCCGACCTCGCGCTGTATGCCGCGAAGTCGCACGGGCGAGGCCAATGGAAACTGTTCGAGCCGCGCATGCGGAACGTCGATGCCACACAGGACACGATGCAGGCCGAACTGCGCGAGGCAATCGAGACAGGCGCCCTGTTTCTTGAGTTCCAGCCGATCGTGCGCCTGTCGACCCGTGACGTGGTGTCCGTCGAGGCCCTGCTGCGTTGGCGGCATCCGACCCGCGGCGTGGTCGCACCAATGGATTTCATCCCGCTTGCCGAAGACACCGGCCTGATCACACGGATCGGCCTGATCGCGCTGCGTGAGGCTTGCCGGGCAGCAGCGAGTTGGCCGGCAGCCGTGCGTCTGGCCGTCAATTTGTCGCCACACCAGCTGCGCAATCTCGGGCTGCTGGAGATGATCGACACCGTCCTTGCTGAATGCGGAGTGGCTGCATCCCGGCTGGAGCTGGAAATCACTGAGACCGCGGTGCTGGAAGCAACGCCGCAGGTTCTTGCCATGATCGAGGCCCTAGGAGCGCGCGGCATCCGTCTCGTGCTTGACGATTTCGGCACCGGCCATTCCTCGCTGAACCACCTGCGGGCGTTTCCGCTGGACGGGCTGAAGCTCAGCTCCGACTTCGTCCAGGATCTTGAGCACGACCACAAATCAGCGGCGATCGTCGCGGCAGTGTCGCACCTGGCGACCGGCCTCGCCATCATGGTCACGGCGGAGGGCGTCGAAACAGAGAGCCAATTGGTGTGCGTGCAGGCCCACGGCATCGATCACGTTCAGGGCTTTCTGTTCAGCCGTCCATTGAACGCAGCAGGGGTCGGCGCGCTGCTTTGGAAACGCGGAGGGCTGGACAGTTTGAAGCAGGGCGAAGATCCCGACATCGACAGCGAGGCAGAAGGCGCCACTCAGGGATCACAAACCCTCCCTTAGGCGAAGCGTCGGCGGCACTGCTGCAAGATTGAGGATGAGAAGGTAAGTCAGATGTTTTCGCGTCGGTTTCCGGACCAAATTTGGATGTATGGCCTGGATTTCGAGACTGGTGAAAACGGGGCTGAGGGCGAGCCTTGCAACACGGTCCTTCGGACGGCGCCGGTATACTCATAGTCCCAATCAACCGAAGGGCGGGGGACACCGGGGCTCGTCTGTTCTGCGCTAAGAGTTTCTTAAACATACGCGCGCAAAATGATCTCCGCCGCGTTGTCGCGCGGCATGGGAGATTGCCGTTGATGACCTCCGCGGAGCCTGGAGCTACGACTTTCATGCCAAGACGTCGCGCGGTTGGGAGTGTCAAAAACCTGGGGCGCTACGCCGCGAGCTGGGTTGCTGGGTGGCCAAAGCGCCCGTCCAGCACCGCGGCCCTGACCTGAAGCACACGATGGGCGCCGCGGGGTGACCGGCGCATCTGCTTGCGCTTGTTCATGCGGGCAC
>CAXTUQ010000440.1:0-5245 GCA_964247405.1 uncultured Acetobacteraceae bacterium | reverse complement strand
GAGGTTGCGGGCCACCCCGGCCGAGCCGCCCCAAGCGTCGTTGGTGAACGTCACCCCGAACCGGTGCGCGCCCGACCAGTCCCCCTTGAAGGTGAACGCCTCCGGCTGCCCCTTGCCGTGCGGCGCGCTGACGTTCTGCTCCGGCCCGACCGCCTTGCCGTCCACGGTGAGCTGGAACCGCGCGTCGCCCTTGTAGGCGTCCTCGGACAAGGTGAGCACCAAGGTGTCCGCCCCCGTGCCGACCGGAGCCGGCGGCGTGCTGCCGCCCCCGCTTGTCGGGTCCGGGGTGGTTGGCGCCGGGTTCGTCGGGTTTGCGTCGGCCGGCACGGGGTTGGTCGCCGGCGAAACAGGCGTTGCCGGCGTGGAAGCACCCGCCGCGATGTGCTTCGCCACCAGCTGGCCGAAGTCGGTCAGGCTGCCGTTGCTGTTGGTCAGCGCGTCCGTCCCCGCGTTGTAGGCCCAGGCGAACGTGCCAACCCCGCTGTCGTCCACCGCCTGCACGGTCTGCAGGCCGTTGGCGTCGTAGCTCCCGCTGCCGGTGGTGCTCGGCCCATACTCGCCGACCACCACGGGCACCGTGCCGTCGGCGCTCTTGACGCTCTGGGCGTTGGCGATCTGGTCCCGCAAGCCCTTGGCGATGGTCGCCGGGTCCGTGTTCTGCTTCACCGCCCAGCCGTAGTAGTGCGTGTCCCAGGCAACATTCGTCATGCCGGCGTAGGTGGACGCGCTTTGCTGCGCCGCGTCGTTGGTGAAGCCGCCCCGCATCTCCATCAGCACCATCGCCTGGCTGCCCGCGCCGCGGACGGCGTTGTAGATCGCGGCTTCCTGGGCCGGAACCGCCGCCGGGTCGGCGGTGTTGTCCGGCTCGTTCGGGCTGCCGAACCACACATGCGAGTTGCCTTGGTATCGGCTCGCCCATTTGGCATACGCGCTTGCCTGGTCGGCCAGGGCCTGGCCGGACAAGGTGTTCGGGTTGCCGCCGCTGGACGAGTGGTCCTCGATCACCACCACCACGCCTTTCGGCGTCAGGCCCTGCACCAGGGCGTCGAGGACGGCCGGGTCGGTACCCGGCGTGGCCGCCACCCGGACGGCGTTGATGCCGGGAAAGGTCTTCAGGATCGTGGCCGCATCCGCCTGGCCGGGGAAGATGTTGATCCCGCGCGCGATGAACGTCGCGCCGTTCGGGTCGATGATCTGGCCGTTCGCGACCGAGAATTGACCCTGACCTGTGGGACTTGCCGTGGTTGAACTCCCGGAAGTGCCGGCTGCACCCGCGCCGGTGCTGGCCGAGGACGGCGCAGGGATGGTGGCGGAAGTGCCGGCCGCCGCTTGCGTGGCGCTGCCGGGCGGGCTCGTGCTGCCCGGATCAGCCGTGGCGGCGGTCGCTGCCGTGCTGGTGCCGGTGCTGGCCGCGGGCTGGGCAGCCGTCGTGCCGGATCCGCTCGTGCCAGCGGTCGAGGCGCTGCCGCCGGTCGCCGGCGGCGTCGGGTCCGTGTTCGGTGTGTCGGCGGACGCGGAGGCCGGAGCCGTGGACGTCGTGCCGTTCACCTCCGTGCCGCCGTGCGGGGCCTCGTTGGTGATGATCACCACGCTGCCGGCTGCCACGGACACATGGGACAGGTCGGCCACCGCCGTCCTGCTGCCTTTCGGGTTGGCGGCGCTCACCTCCACCCGATACAGCCCCGCAGTCGGCAGGCCGTCCTTGCTGAGGTCCACGGTGTAGCCTTGCGACAGGCTGGTGTCGATCAGCGCCGTCGAGAACCCCGAGCCACTCTTGGTCGTGTAGCCGACCAGACCGGGCATGTCGCTCGGCATGGTCGTCTGCACCATGTTGCCCGGCATGTAAGCGGTGAGGTCGGCCAGGACGACGCCCACGGGATCGACCTGGTAGCTGCCCTGGTGCCCGAACACGCTGTAGGCGCTGTCGTTCTGCACGTCCCACAGCGCGCCCATGGTGAAGTTGGCGTTGCTGTGGATCATGCCGTAGGTCGTGGCCGCGGCGGCTACGGCACCCACCATGTTGGCGTTGGCCGGGTCGTTGTAGTCGCCGCCGTCCACGTTGTACTCGCCCAGGAACAGCGGCACGCTGTCCGGGATGCCGGCCGCCCGCATCTGCGCGCGCACCGACTGCGCCTGGTTCTGCACACCCATCGCGTCGGTCACGACCTGCTGGTCTGATTTGGACCCGCTCGACCCTTCCACATACTGGTGCCAGGACACGAAGCCGACGTTCTTGCCGGCGATGCCGAAGAAGGTCTGCATGTCGTCCTGGTGGTACCAGGACTCCGACAGGCCGCCGAGCTTGTAGGAAGAATCGATGGAGTGCAGCGCGTCGGCCACGGCGTTGAACGTGTGCGCCAAGTCCGTGATGTTCAGGTGCCCGTCCGGCTCGTTGACCAGCTCGTAGTTCGGAATGGGCTCGCCCTTGTCGATGAAGTGCTGCGCGATCCCCTTGACCATGCCGGCATAGAGCGCCTGGTCGGCCGGGTCGGCGATGTTCAGCCACGACGGGAAGCCGAGGGTGACGATCTGCGTGCCGGTCCCGTTGTCGAAGAAACCCTTGAGGTTGGCCTGCTGGCCCAGGAACGTGTCGATGCGCGAGAAGTCCGGCTTGGACGCCGAGGCCCGGGACGGGAACATCAGGTCCATCATCGTGTTCAGTTCCCAGTTGTGCCGCAGCAGGTCCGTCGGATACTGGTCCGCGACCGCCTGGAACGCCGGGTCGGCGTAGGACTGGTAGCTCCAGTTCGGCGTGCCCATGGTCGTCGCCAGGCCGAACTCGCCGCCGGTGACGACCTGGCCGGTCTCAGCGCCGAGGTCGATCTGCACGACGCCGGCCTGGGCGGCAGGGCCGCCAGCGGCCGGGGCGATGGGCGACACCGGCAACGTGGTCGCCAGCTTGGACGGGGTGGTGGCCATCTAGGTCGTTCCTTGCATGAGGGTGTCGGGAGCGGGGGGCCGGCAGGTCAGCGGCGCAGCCCTGTGCTGTCCGTTGAACGGACGGGCGGCGCCAGCATCTGTTCCGGCTTTGGAGTACGCCAACGTACACACCGCGCGCGTTGGCCGGTGGGCGCGGGAGGTGCCGAGCGTGTCGCGCGGGCATGGGCCGGGCACGCCGTGGCCGGGCTGCGCCCCGGCGGGGCTGCGGGCCGGCGTCACTTGCCAGCCGGCCCGGGGTAGGCCGGCGAGCAGGACACCTTGCCCTGCTTGTCCACCAGCATGGTCGCCTTGCACCACGCCCACATCCGCATCTCGTCGCTGTTGGCGTGGTCGCGGCTGCTCCAGGCGTAGCCGCTCAGCAGCACGCCCAGCAGCACCACGGCGTAGAGCAGGGCCGTGGTGACGTACTTGGTCGTGTTATACGCCTTGGCCCGGATCACCAGCGCGCCCTGGACGCGGGCCGCGATGGCCTTGCCGATGGCGTCCACGCTTTCGCTCTGCTTCTGCGCCAGCTCGATCTCGGCCTTGGCGATGAACTGGTCCGCCTTGCGCACCTCGGCCTGGGCGCGGGCGGCCTCCGCCTCGGCCGTGGCCTTGGCCCCCTCGATCAGCAGCCGGAGCTGCTCCTCGCGCCCCTCCTCCATGACGTAGAGCGCGTTCAGCACGTCCTTCTGCGCCGCAACCCACGCTCCCAATGCACTGCCGGGGGAGATGCGCTCCGCCTTGGCTGCCGCGTCCAGGTTGTCGATCGCGATCCGCAGCCGGTCCGTCGAGGCCGTGTAACGCACCGAGGGCGGCAGCGTGCTGCCACCCCGTTGCACCATGTCCCCGCTCACGGCAGCCACACCGCGCTGCCCTCGGTCTGCTGGTCCGCCTCGTGGTCCTCCAGCCAGATCCTGGTCAGGAATTCGAGCACTGGCCCCGCCATGTTCCCGCTCGGGTCAGGGCGGCCATAGGCGGCGTCATAGAAGCCGAACCGGCGCTCGCGCAGGACGTCCAGGCAATCCAGCCTGCGCAGCAGCACCGACTTCGCCCCTTCGGCAAGCAAGGCCAGGAAGTCGGGGTGCTTGGTGATGCCGTCGAACACTCCGTCCGTGGTCTGCCCGGAGCGGATCACGCCTTCGTTCATCACCAGCAGCATGCGGTCGGACCTCACCGCGCCCATGCGCAGGATCTGCACGACGTGGTGCAGGTCCTCGATGTCGGGTCCGAGCAGGAAGATCGGCAGGAGATCGACCCCGTAGCTGTCGCAGTAGCGCGACAGTGGGAAGGTGCGCACGAACTCCTGCATCACGCGCTCGCCGCCGCCGAGGTCGATCACCCGGGACACGCGCTCATCCACCATCAGCCTGAACTCCTCCTCCAGCCACGGCTTGTAGTCCCGCATCTCCTCCGAACGCGGCGCGCTCGCCCCGTCGAGGATCGGGTTGCCGTCTGCCGCCCATGCCGGGTAGAGCGAGGCCAGCGTGCGCGAGCGCAGGTCGCCGTCGAGCGGCTTCACCCGGCGGCCTCCGAAGCGGGCACGCTGGATGTAGAGGTCCATCACCGTGCTGCCTCCCAGCCGGCCCCGGCCAAGGCGCACCACGCAAACGGGACGGCGGACAATGGCAGCCGTCATGCCCGTGGATGGGACGGTCTCGGTCACCACGGGCTCGGCCGGAGGGTGGGCGGCGTTGCCGGCCATCGCCTGCGCGACTGCGGCAGGGTCCGCCAGGTTGGCCTTGCTCGTTTCAGCTTTGTTGCTCATGGGATCTCCTCCAGCTGGTTTCCGCTTCGGCCCGCAAGCACGGCCGCCTTCCCTGGATGCGGCATTCGGACGCGAGTGCGGAGCGCCGTCCGGAAGCGGCCGCAGCGATGGCCTGCTCAAGACAGGCGACGAGGATGGAAGCGTTGCGGCAGCCGCAAAAAGCCGGTCCGTCCATGGCCTGCGCAGGCGCGCATCGGCAGCCGGCTCCCGATGGTCCCTTGACCTCATGCACCCCCGCCTCCCTCCCCCAGCCATCCGTTCGACGCAGTGTCGCCCAGGCGGACGCGAGTGCATTCAGGGATGCTTCTGTCGTCGCATGGCCGGCGCCGACGATCATCGTTCACGAAGGCCGATCAGCCGGACCCGGCAGGGCTGTCGCACGGCTCGCCGGCAGGCGGTTGGCTTGTTCCTCACTCGATCTCATCGGGGTTTCGCCCGCTGGCCTCCGCGATCCGCCGGCGCAGGCGGCGGACATTCGCATCCGCCTGCGCCTTGCGCTCCTCCTGGCTCAGCTCCGAATGGGGACGCTGGGCCACTATTCCCTGCATCGGCTTCATC
>CAXTUQ010000439.1:0-5254 GCA_964247405.1 uncultured Acetobacteraceae bacterium | reverse complement strand
AAGGCCGCACCGGCCATCGGCGGTTCACCCGCGGCGCCGCGCACATCGCCAAGCGGTTTCGCAGCGTCCGCCGGGGCGCCGCGACCGGCGGTTCCTGTTCACCTGCATCTTTGCCGCCGTCCCGCGCAAATGCCTGCGGCATTTCGCTGGCCCGGACACGACGACGCGTTCGCCCTGGTGCTGCCCGAGGCGAGGGCGGTGGCCACTGCGAAATCGCGAAGTGATTTGCGCGAAACGTCCTCCTGGCGTGCTTCGCCGAGACGCTGCCTGCGGGCGTGCATGCCGCGCCCATGCTGGACCAAGCCGGCCCGCGCAAATGCCTGCGGCATTTCGCTGGCACGGCCGGGCGGCGTTGCAGGTGCCCGGCAACGTCACGCTGCCGCCGCTGCCGCCGTGTTCGCCGGAGCTCAACCCGGTGGAACGGGTCTGGTTGTGCTTGCGGGAACGCTTTCCGTGGTTCCGCCTGTGTCAGGGCGAGAAAGCCATCGTGGACGCGCTCTGCGCCGCCTGGAATGCGTTACGTGACGAGGCCGGACGCCTCACCACCCTGACCAGCTGTCCTTGGATCATCCACGCCATCGATCAAGTCAGCAAACAAGGCAATTGGTATTACTCCGCCCGATTTGCGGATAGTCCAGTCGGCGTTGACAGTCGGAGATAGGCGGCCGGGATAAGGTCAGCCGGTTCAGCGCAAGATGATCGTTCCTTTTCTGCACTGAGCGAAGGGGCTGGAAATAGGTTGGAGAATGTTTACCAGCCTTAATTTAGGATGCCTTATTTACCCGGGAGGGCTTTTGCGTAGGTCCCAGCCGGACAGGCGATCACCGCGCTTATCCTTGTGACAGACTCTACTTCAAACCGAGGGCATTCCAGGGGGCAAGGTCAGCTGTCCAACAGCTGGCCGGGCGGGTCGGGCGCTCGCTCAGTTGCTGACAGCAACGCGGACCACACCTGGTTTGTCGCATCCGCCGTTGCCGCGGGCGATACGATCCTTTGCCCTGACGTCCGGGCCCCAATCGGTGCTGTCCCGGCCAGTCCAGCAGCTGCTTTCCGCTCGGCCCGTTTTGCGTATGCTGAAGCACGTCATCAGACACTTGCCTGCGCCTTCTTGCGGCTGTGTGCCGTCCCGAGCACCTGTCGTTGGCAGAAAGGCGCCGAGGACAGAAGCGGGACGGTCAGCTTTGACGGCCTGTCGCTGCATCCCAAGGGTTTGGAGGTTGAGCAATGCAGTCGGCAGAGGATGCGGACACCGAGACCACCCCAGCCTCTAGGCTGGCAGCGCTCGAGCGCGGTGGTGGAACCGCCACAGAGATCCTGGCCCTGTTCGACAGTTTGCCGCCCGTCTCCGTGGAGGCCCTCCGTGGCCGGTGGCGCGGCTCGGGCCTGCCGAGTGGGCATCCTATGGACGGCCTCCTGGAGCGCTTCGGCTGGTATGGCAAGGAGTTCAATGGGCCGGAAGACGTGCAGCCGCTGCTGTGCAAAGGGCGAAGCGGCAAGATCTTCGGGCTGAACCCCGCGTTCGTTCCCGTGAGCTTGGTGAGCCGGCACGTCGGCCTGTTCCACAACCGGTTCGCCGAGGCGGCGTTCGCGTTGTCCGCTCGTGCGGCCAGGACGACGCGGCCGACAGCGCGCCTGAGGATGACGGAGTTCCGCGGCGTGGTGACCGCGACGATGATCTACGATTGCTTGCCCATCCAGGACATGTTCCGCGCGGCGACACGCGACGTGCTGCTTGGCGTCATGGACCTGCGCGGCATGGCGCAACCGTTCTTCTTCGTGCTCCGTCGCGAAAGCGGCTGAAACCCGCGTCGTGCCGGGGCAAGCGGCCAAGACGGTCTGAAAGGCCGAACGGTGACGTTCGGGTTTGTGCCGAGGTGCTGGCAGTCGAACCCCTTCATTGGCCCGCTCTTCAAACGACGATCAACGAGGTGCGCCAGCCGCCTGCAGGCATGATGCCGTGCAGCGAGCCTCGCGACATCTCGCAATGCCGTCTCAAAAACCTTACCCGAGGCGGAAGGTCCTGAACTGGTCCGAGTGCACAAGGAAAGCAAACCAGTCGTTGCCCTCTCATCACACCCCCAAACCGCCGTCGTCCTTACCTGTCCTGAAAGCCAATCGCGTGGCGCAAAGCATGGGCGATGCGCTCCATGCGGCGCTCGAAGCCCGCGGCGGCCCCCGCCTGGCCCGCCGCTTCGGCCAGCACGATCCCGCGCAGCACCGAGCCCTTCAAATCCGTCGCCATCGCGTCCATGGCCTCGCCGGCCGTCCTGGCACCGCCTCCGGTCACCGCCGCCCGAAGTGCCGCGATCTCGCCGAAGGCGGCGGCCAGCGCCGTCTCCAATGCCACAATCTCACCCCGCAATTCGGCCAGTTCGTCCGCGCCCGCCATCTGCTTCTCCTCGTCCGCTGGCAGCGCCGCGTTGCCCGGCTCGCGCCTTCCGCTGCGGGCGAACTGCATAGCATGGCTTCGGCCACCGTCGTCCTGCCGCTCACCCCGGCAGGCAGCGCGAGCTGCTGTCACTAGGCCAGGCGTGGGCAGGGTAGCGAGGCTGGCGGCGACCTGCACCAAGCGCACTGGGGCACCGCGGTCGAGCGCGTGGCTGACATGAGCGTGGCGGAGCCAACGCGCCGACACGGCCGGGGACAGCCCGGCGTGTTGGGCGGCGACCTTGACGATGCGGTGCGCTTGGTTCGGGTCGAGCGCACCGAGCACAACATCGACGTTGTGGATGCACTCAGCGGGGTCTGCCAAGACGGTGCGCATCCGCCGCCCCGCTGCTCCGTCCTTCCAACACCACGACGGCACCCTCGTTCGGCCCGAGGCGGAGAACGCCGTCCACGTGGCGACCCACCTGGCCGTCGAGCGCGCTTGACAGGAGAACGCGGCCACTGGCGCCATGCACTGCGCATTCCTGCGGCTCGTTCCCGAGGTTGAGTGCCACGAGCAGGGAGCGCGTCCCGGACTGGCGTTGGTAGGACAGGACGGACCCGGACGCTTGGACATCGCCGATCGAGCCGACCGACAAGGCCGGCTCCGCCCGGCGCAGCCGCAGCAAAGCCCGGTAGAGCGCCAGGAGCGAGCGCGGGTCGCGCTCCTGCTCGGCCACGGTGATGCCGGTCCCCGCCGGGCCGAGCGGCAGCCACGGCTCGCCGGCGGTGAAGCCGCCCTTCGGGCCGTCCTGCCACGGCATGGGCGTGCGCACAGGGTCGCGGCCCAGCCCCAGGCCGGGCACGTTGCGCTCCCACGGGTCCTGCACCAGTGCGGGCAGGATCGGCACGTCGAGCATGCCGATCTCCTCGCCCTGGTAGATGGTCGGCGTGCCGCGCAGCGTCAGCAGCAGAAGGGCGGCCACGCGGGCCTGGGCCGGGCCGATGCGGCTGGCCAGGCGGGACCGGTCGTGGTTGCCCAGCACCCAGTTCGGCCAGGCGTCGGCGGGCAACGCCGCCTCGTACTCTCCGATCAGCGCGGCGATGGCGGCCGGGGTCCAGGGCGCGGAAAGCAGGTGGAAGTTGAACGGCAACTGGAAGCCGGGCGCATCTGGGCGCCCGTAATAGGCCATCATGCGGGGGATCGGCAGGTAGGCTTCCCCGATCAGCACCCGGCCGCCATACTCGTCCGCGACCCGGCGCATGGCCGCCACCGCGTCCTGCACCTCCGGCTGGTCCATCGTGTAGACGCGGTTCACGCGCCGCGCCGGGGACTGGCCTTCGCGCCAATCCGGGTTGGGCGGGTTGTCGCGCAGCGCCTCGTCCTCGAACAGGTGGTGGACCGCATCGACCCGGAACCCGTCTACCCCGCGGTCCCACCAGAAGCGTAGCACGTCCAGCATGGCCTGGCGGACCTGCGGGTTGCGCCAGTTCAGGTCCGGTTGGCTGGGAAGGTAGGCGTGGTAGTAATACTGGCCCGTCGCCTCGTCCCGAGTCCAGGCCGGGCCGCCGAACTCGCTGAGCCAGTTGCTGGGCGGCTCGCCGCCGGGCCTGCCGTCCCGCCACACGTACCAGTCCCGCTTGGGGTCGTCGCGGCTGGACCGGCTTTGCACGAACCACGGGTGCCGGTCCGAGCTGTGGTTCGGCACGTAGTCCAGGATGACCTTGAGGTTGCGCGCGTGCGCGGCCGCCAGCAGGGCGTCGAAGTCGGCGAGGGTGCCGAAGCGCGGGTCGATGCCGCAGTGGTCGGACACGTCGTAGCCAAAGTCGGCCATGGGCGAGGGGTAGACCGGCGAGATCCAGACGGCATCCACGCCCAGCTCTACGAGGTAGTCGAGGCGGGCGCTGATCCCGGCAAGGTCGCCGACGCCATCGCCATTCGAGTCCTGGAAGGAGCGGGGGTAGATCTGATAAATCGCGCCGGCCTGCCACCAGGCGGGTGGGCCGGATGACGCGTCCGGCCCGGCTCCATCCTGCATCAGGCCACGCCTGCGCCCCCGGTGACGCCGTACACCTCGCCAGTGATGTAGCTGGCCTCCTGCGAGGCGAGGAGGACATAGACGGGCGCGATCTCCGCGGGCTGGCCTGGCCGCCCGAACCCGCTCTGCGCCCCGAACTTCTCCACTTTTTCCGGTGGCTGCCCGCCACTGGCCTGCAGCGCCGTCCAGAACGGGCCGGGCGCCACGACGTTGGCCCGGATGCCTTTCTCCAGCAACTGCTTGGACAGCGCCTTGGTGTAGGCGACGATACCCGCCTTCGTCGTGGCGTAGTCCAGCAAGGTGCCCGACGGGTCGTAAGCCTGGACGGACGCGGTGGTGATGATTGCGGCCCCCGGCGGCAGGTGCGGCACGGCTTCCTGGGTGATCCAGTGCATGGCGTAGAGGTTGGTCTTCATGGTGGTGTCGAAGTCCTTCGAGGTGACCTTGTCGATCGACTCGCGGCTTTGCTGGTGCCCGGCGTTGATCACCAAGATGTCGAGGCCGCCAAGCCCGGCCACGGTGTCGGCCACCATCTGGCGGCACCAGGCCTCGTCCATGACGTCGCCGGGCAGCGCCACGGCCTTGCGGCCGGCCGCCTCGATCAGCGCGACCACCTCCTTCGCGTCGGCCTCCTCGGTGCCGAGATAGGAGATCGCCACGTCGGCGCCTTCCCGCGCAAAGGCGATGGCGGCGGCGCGGCCGATGCCGGAGTCGCCGCCGGTGACAAGGGCCTTACGGCCCAGCAGCTTGCCGCTGCCCTGGTAGCTGTGTTCCCCGTGGTCGGGCACCGGGTCCATCTTGGCGGCCAGGCCGGGGACCGGCTGCGGCTGGCGTGGGAAGGGCGGGCG
>CAXTUQ010000438.1:0-5269 GCA_964247405.1 uncultured Acetobacteraceae bacterium | reverse complement strand
GCGCGGGCGCGGCAGGTCGGCCTGGCGCTGGCGCTGGCGCCACGCCTCGCGCTCCTGGCGGCGCTCTCGGGGATCACCCGGCTGACCGCGCCGGTGTTCGCGGTGGCCGGGCATGGCGTGTCCTGGCGCGACCTGGTGCTGATCGGCGGCGGGCTGTTCCTGGTCTACAAGGGAACCCAGGAGATCCACGCGCGCATCGAGGGCGAAGGCGAGCACGAAGCCGCCCCTCCGGCCCATGCAAGCTTCGTGGGCACGGTCGTGCAGATCGGCCTGCTCGACATCGTGTTCTCGCTCGACAGCGTCATCACGGCAGTCGGCATGGCAAACCACCTTCCGGTCATGGTGGCGGCGGTGGTGATCGCGATGGGGGTCATGCTGCTCGCCTCCGGCCCGGTGTCCGGCTTCGTCAACCGGCACCCCACGGTGAAGATGCTGGCCCTCAGCTTCTTGCTGCTGATTGGCATGACCTTGATTGCGGACGGCTCCGGCGCGCATGTGCCGAAGGGCTACATCTATGCCGCGATCGGGTTCTCCGTGCTGGTGGAGGTGCTGAACCAGCTTGCCGGGCGGCGTCGCCAGCCCGCGGCACGCGCCGACACGCCGCCCTTGCGTCCCGGCGCGGCCCGGGAGACAACGGCGCCATGAGTCCCGGTTATCTGCCCTTCGCCGGCGCGCTGCGCCTGCCGGCCTTTGTTTGCGACAACTGCGGCTATTGGCAGCGGCACTTCGCGGCGCCACCGTCCTGCCCCATGTGCCTGGACGCCCGCCACGTGGTGCCGCAGCACGGCTGGCAGTTCTGGACGCGAGAGGAGGCGCAAGACCGCTTCCCTTGCCATTGGGCCGAGCTTGAACCCGGCGTATGGCGCTTCTGGAACGAGCCGGTGAGCGGCATCGGCCCCAGCGCCTACCTGATCCAGACCGCGCAGGGCAACATGGGGTTCGAGGGCTGCCCGGTGTTCAGCGAGGCGGCGCTCCGCCACATCGCCGACCTCGGGGGCATGCAGGTGCTGGCCGCCTCCCACCCGCACGCCTACGGCGCGCTGTGGCAGTTGCAGGACCGCTTCGACCCGGAGCTTGCGCTGCATCCCGGCGACCTCGAATGGTCCGGCGCCTTGCAGGTGAGCTGGCCGTTCGACGACACCCTGGAGCCGCTGCCGGGCTTGTCGCTGCACCTGACGGCCGGGCACTTCGCCGGGCACACCGTCCTATATGACCGCGCCCGGCGCATCCTGTTCTGCGGCGACGCGCTGAAGTTCGAGCTGGACCCGGCCGACTCGCGCCGGGCGCTGACCATCTCCGCCCATAAGGCGTTCGTCCGCGGCATCCCGCTCACGCCGGGCGAGCTGCGCCGCTACCGGGAGGTGTTCGCAGCACTCGACTTCGTGCAAACCTGGACCCCGTTCGAGCAGGCGGCCAACAGCGGCCGGGCGGAGGCGCTGGCGCTGATCGACGCCATGCTGGCGACCCGGCCCCACGCCGCGCCGGTGCCGCTGGACGGGTTGCAGGGGTAGGCCGCGGCTTTCTGCGAGGGCGGCGCTGCACAGCGGCTTGGAGCCTTGGCCGCGGCCTGCCAGAGGCCGATAACGTTTATACCTGGCCTTTGAAGGGCCACTCCGAAACCGTTTCTTTTTTCGCTTGCACGTTGACCTGAACAAATAGAGAACCTTTGCCGACGAGGAGGCGAGCGGCGCATGGTTTGAGGATTTCAGGACTGAACGAGCTTTGTGAGCGCCTGGAACGCCTGCGCGCCGACGAGGTGATGGCGAAAGCCCTGGCCAGGCAAGCCGAACGCATGGCTGCGGCGGTGCGGGACGGCTTGTCGGAGCCGGCGGGCGGCCCCGGGCACGACGAACCCTGGTTGCAAAGCGGCGCGCTGCGCGACAGCGTGGGCGCGGAGGCGGACGGGCTGCAAGCCGCGGTCGGCAGCAGCGATCCGGCGGCGGTCCCGCAGGAGATGGGCACGGCCCAAATGCCGCCGCGCCCGTTCCTGGCGCCCGTGGCGGCGGGCATGGGAGAGGAGGTGGCGCGCGGCGTCGTCGAGGCTGTCGTAGCCGCTTTGAAAGGGGAGCCGGAAGACGGCGCTGTCATCCTTGCGGGCGCATCAACAAGCGGCCAAAGCCACAGCGTCCCATACAACCCGCTTGGCATCTTTGTGCCCGGCTCGCCTGAGAACGAGGATTGGACGCACAACACAATCCGACGCCTCCAAGACCTCGGCCACATTCTCCGTTCGGAGCGGCAGGATGGGGAAGGCGGGGATGACGGAGAGGGTGCGGCTCTCCCCGATTTACCCGCAAACCCGGATGACCTTTTGCAGCAGGGATGGGAAGAGATCACCCATCCAGATGCGGCTGCCGAAGGACACCGGACGTTCAGGAACAAGGAAACTGGGCTGGTGCTTCGTGCTGATAAGGGCGAGCCTGGTCAGCCGGGAGATCGCGGACGCGATCATTATCACATCCTGAACCCAAACAAAACAGGCAAGCGCGATGAATATCTTGATAGAAGTGGCCATCCAGTGCGAAGAAGAAGCAAATCCTCTCACATTCCACCAGGAGACGAATAATGACAAGCTTAAATGAAGAAGTTCAGAGAACTGCGTTCCATGATTCTACCCTTGAAAGATGCTTACAGAACGGCGATTTATTGCAAATGGATTTCCAGGACATCCTTTTTGACATCGAGAAAGAAGAGTACTACAGCGCCACCGTCATCCTCAGCGGCGTGCGAGAGATCAGGCGCTTTGGCGAGCCGATGGCGCAACTAAGGATGGAGGGGGACGGCGAGGTGCTGCAATTCCATAAAGGCGAGGGCCAGGCGCTGCTGCTGGTCGAATGGCACACCTATCAGCCGAACACCACGACCTTCGCCAAATACGAAATCGACTATGCCACCGCCTCCGTCACCGTCGAGAAGCAGAATGGGCTGAGCGTTTGAACGCGGTCGGCTGAACGGAGAAAAGCCATGACGAGCTTGACCGAGCAGCTTGAGTGCACCCGGTTCCACGACGCTTCCCTTGAAGAATGCGCACTCGAAGGGGATTCGTTGCGGCTGGAGTTCCAAGATATCAGCTTGGAGTGGGGAAAAGAGGAATACTACAGCGCCATTGTCATCCTCAGCGGCGTACGAGCCATCAGGCGCTTCGATGTGCCGGTCGCGCAACTGACGATGGAGGGCGAGGGCGAGGTGCTGCAGTTCCGTCGCGGCGAGGGCCGGGCGTTGCTGCTGGTCGAGTGGCACACCTACCAGCCGACCACAAGAACGTTCGTCCAATACGAAATCGACTACGCCACCGCCTCCGTCGCCGTCGCCGTCGCCGTCGCCGTCGCCGTCGAGAAGCAGCACGGTCTCAGCATCTGAGCAAGCCGCAGGGGGAGCCAGTCAATGGAGGTGATCGGCAACCCCCAGGTCTTCGCGGTCCAACTCGGATGGCATCCCGACCCGGCGACCTGCAAGCCTTGGATGTTTGGCGTGTTCTCCGTGTCCGTCTGCGGCGAGCGGCTTGGCTCGCCTTCGGAGGAAGCGGTTCTGAACGACATCCTGGTCGATCTGCATGGATGGAAAGACGGCATCGGGAAGCGGTGCGACCCGGCCCTGATGGCAGCCGATCCCGTGACGGCGTTCCTGAGCATCGAGGAGGAAGCGTATGGGTTGGAGCACCTGGCGGACATGATCCCGCCGGGGTTCGCGCCGGTCCCCGTGCCTCCTTTGAACTCGCTCGAGATCCTTGGCGTCGATACCCTCGAAAGCCATCGGATCTACTGCGTCGAGGACGACGCCACCAGTCGCCTGCTGTATGCAAGGAAATGGGAGCCGCCGCGGGAATGCTGGGTGCCTCAGCCGCAAACGCTTTGCGTTTCGGCGACGCGCCGTGTTGGCCGACGTCATGGAAAGGACCATCGAACGGCTCGATGGCTGGTTTTCGCAGTTGCCCGAACCGCCCGGGGAGCTTTGATCGGGCAGAACGCAAGCCGATGCCGGCGGGTTGATCGTGCTTCTGCGCGGCATCACCTAAACAGGGACGGCAGCGCCGCGCAAAGCCAACCGGTGGGCGGCCGTCGCATTCACGGCGATATCCTCGCCGCTCTATAAAGGAGAGGCCGCCGTGCCCCGGACCGCCGCCAACCTGATGTGGGCCGACGCCCTCGCCCTCGTGGCGCGCGCCGACCGCCTGAACCGCGAGTTCTTCCGCCCGGCCGAGACAGGGTGGGAGCCGCCGGTGGATTTGCTGGAAACCCCGGACGAGCTGATCCTCATCGCCGCCCTGCCGGGCGTACGCGTGGCGGATGTCGAGCTTGTCATCTCCCACCGCGAGCTTGCCATCGTCGGCACGCGCCGGCTCCCGGCGCTGCCCGGCGCCACGCGGGTACATCGCATGGAACTGCCGCACGGCCAGTTCGAGCGCCGCATCGCGCTGCCGCCCGGCGCGTACGAACTGGCCCGCCGCGACCTGGCGGACGGCTGCCTGACTATCGTTCTGCGGAAGGTGCTGTAATGGACGCCCCGGTCCCAACCCTGACGCCCTCCCCATTGCCGGAGGACGCGCTGATCATCGTCGCAGTGCGGGAAGCGGTGCTGTTCCCCGGCGCCGTCATCCCGCTCGCCGCGACGCGCCCGGTCACGACCGAGGCCTTGCAGATCGCCGCGCGGGAAAGCCGGCACGTCGCCGTGGTGCTGCAGCGCGACCCGGCCACGGACCAGCCGGGCCTCGCCGACCTGCACGCCGTCGGCACGGAGGCCCGGCTGCTGCGCTAGCTCACCGCGCCGGACGGCACCCATCACGCGATCCTCCAGGGGATCGGGCGCGTGCGGCTGGCCAGCGCGGTGGAGGGTGCGCCCACCCTGGCCGCGCATGTCGAGCGCATCCCGGAACCCAATGCGGACGGCGCGGAGATCGCGGCGCGCACCCACCAGCTCCGGGAACGCGCGCTGGAAACCCTGCGGCTGATCGAGCAGGCGCCGCCGGACCTGGTCGCGACGGTCCAGAACGTGGAGCCGCCGGGGCTGCTGGCTGACCTCGTGGCGGGGTTGCTGGACCTGGCGCCGGCGGAGAAGCAGGAGATCCTGGAGATCACCGACCTGCCCGCCCGCCTCGACCGCGTGCTGTGGCGCCTCGCCTACCGGCTGGAGGTGCTGCGCCTGTCCGCCGACATCGGCAAGCGCACGCAGGAGACTATGGCCGGGCGGCAGCGCGAGTTCATGCTGCGCGAACAGCTTAGAGCGTTCTCAGGCTGACCAGAATCGAAAAAGCGCTTGCGGCTGGTGGCGG
>CAXTUQ010000437.1:0-5275 GCA_964247405.1 uncultured Acetobacteraceae bacterium | reverse complement strand
GCGCGCCCATCCTCCCGTCCCCCGAGCGCTGACGGCGGCACAGGCTGTGACGGTTGCGAACGACATCGGGGAGGCGACGGACGACGCGGCGTTGCAGGCGCGCGACACGGCGCTGTTCACGCTGCTGTATGGCGCCGGGCTGCGGATCAATGAGGCGCTGTTGCTCGATGTCGGCAGCGTGCCGGACGGCGCGGACACGCTGCTGGTACAGGGCAAAGGCGGCAAGCAACGCCTGGTGCCGTTGCTGCCGGCGGTAAGGAAGGCGTTGGCCGCCTGGCTGCGGCTGCATCCGCGGCGCCAGCCGGACGCACCGCTGTTCGTGGGCGCGAAGGGCGGGCGGTTCGATGCGCGGGTGGCCCGGCGCACCATCGAGGCGTTCCGGCCACTGGCCGACCTGCCGGCGCACGCCACGCCGCACGCGCTGCGCCACAGCTTCGCGACGCACCTGCTGGCCGGCGGCGCCGACCTGCGCTCCATTCAGGAGTTGCTCGGCCACGCCAGCCTATCCACGACGCAGCGTTATACCAGCGTCGATGCGGCCGGGTTGCGGGCCGTTTGGCAGCGCGCCCATCCGCGCGGGCAGGACTGACCGGAAGGATCAGGGCCCTCGTAGGGCGGAAAAGCGTCAGCGCCTTCCGCCGCCACGCAGCGCCGTACGTCGGCGCATGGCGCTTCGCTTATGCGCCCTACGAGCTGACCGGGAGCATCAGGGCCGGGCGATCAGCGTCCTCATCGTCGCGACGACGTTCGGCAGGCCGTCCATGATCGCCTGGCCGATCAGGAAATGGCCGATGTTCAGCTCCTCGACCTGCGGCAGCAGCGCGATGGACCGCACGTTCGCGTAGGTCAGGCCGTGGCCGGCGTGGCATTCCAGCCCGATCTCGGCCAGGCGTGCTGCGGCGTCGCGCAGCCGCTCGAACTCGCCGGGGCGACCTTCGGCGTAGGCGCCGGTGTGCAGCTCGACGACATCCGCCCCCAAAGCGTGCGCCGCGCGGAGCTGCGCCGGGTCGGGATCGAGGAATAGCGACACGCGGATGCCGGCGCCGCGCAGCGCGCGGATGCGCGGCCCCAACGCCTCGGCCTGCCCGGCGGCGTCCAGCCCGCCCTCCGTCGTGACCTCAGCCCGGCGCTCAGGCACCAGGCAGCACGCGGCGGGGCGCAGGCGCAGCGCGATTCCCACCATCTCGTCGGTCGCGGCCATCTCGAAGTTGCGGCGCATGTCCGGGGAGGCGGCGAGGCGTTCCATGTCGGCGTCGCGGATGTGGCGCCGGTCCTCCCGCAAATGCGCGGTAATGCCGTCCGCCCCGGCGCCCACGGCCAGCAGCGCCGCGGCGAACGGGTCGGGGTGCTGGCCGCCGCGGGCGTTGCGGACCGTCGCGACGTGGTCGACGTTGACGCCGAGACGAGGGATGCCAAGCTGGGGCGTTCCGCGGGCGGTGCTCATGCGCTGCGCCTCCTGGCGAGGGTTGCCGCGAGCCGCAGGGCGGCGATCAGGCTTGCCGGGTCGGCGCGGCCCTGGCCCGCGATGTCGAACGCCGTCCCGTGGTCCGGCGAGGTGCGGATGATCGGCAAGCCCAAGGTCACGTTGACCCCGCTCGCCATGTCGAGCGTCTTCAACGGGATCAACGCCTGATCGTGGTACATGCAGACCGCCGCGTCGTAGCCGGCGCGGGCGGCGGGGGTGAACATGGTGTCCGGCGGGTGCGGGCCGGTGACGATGATGCCCTCGTCCCGCAACGCCGCGATGGCAGGGGCGATCAGGGCCACCTCCTCGTTCCCCATGGCGCCCCCTTCCCCGGCATGGGGGTTCAGCCCGGCCACCGCCAACCGCGGCGCCGTGATGCCGAACTGATCGCGCAACGCCGTGGCTGTGATGCGGGCCGTATCGACGATGGCGGCGGCGGTCAGGCCGTCCAGCGCCGCGCGCAGGCTGACATGCACCGTCACGGGGACCACGCGGAGGAAATCGTTGGCCAGCATCATCACGGGGTGCGCGCAGCCGGTCAGGGCGCCCAGGAACTCGGTGTGGCCGGGGTGCGGGAAACCGGCCGCGTAGAGCACGGCCTTGCTGATCGGGTTGGTGACGACGGCGGACGCCTCACCCGCCTGCGCCAGCCGGACGGCACGCTCGATGCTGGCGATCACGGGGGCGGCGTTGGCGCTGTCGGGACGGCCCGGCACGGCGGCGGTGGCGAGTGGCTGCGTCAGGGCGGGCAGCGCCTCCGGGAACACCGCGGCGGCTTCGGATAGAGTCTGCACGACCCGGACCGGAATGCCGGAAAGACGCACCGGGTCGTCGATGGCGGCGAAGGCCGGGCCGCTTTGGCGGAGCGCGCGCCAGGCGCTGACAGTCAACTCCCCGCCGATCCCGGCCGGGTCGCCCATGGTCAGCGCCAGCATGCGCTACCCGACATGGAAGACGGGTTCGTGCCGCACGGGAAAGTTCACGGAATTGGCGATGAAGCACATCCGGTGCGCGTCCGCATGCAGCGCCCGGGCGCGGTCAACATTTGAGCCGGGACTCAAGGTGACTTCCGGCGCCAGCACGACCTCGACAAAGGCGCCGCCGCCGTCCGGGCGCTCGGCCATCACGCCTTCGGCAATATCCTCATACGCCTGCACCAGGATACCCTCGGCGGAACACAGGTGCAGGTACCACAGCATGTGGCAGGAGGACAGCGAGGCGACCAGCAGTTCCTCAGGGTTGTGCCGGGTCTGGTCGCCTTGGAAGGCCGGGTCGGACGAAGCGGGGATCGACGGCTTGCCCGGGGCCGCGATGTCGTGCGACCGCGCATAGGCCCGATAGGCGGAGGTGCCGGTCCCGCGGTTGCCGGTCCAGTTGGTGGTGACGACGTAGGTGTGCTCGCGATCCGATGGGATTGCCATGCTTGCCGCCTAAATATGCAGTGCCCGGCCGTCAACGGCCATCGCGGCCTCCTTGACGGCCTCGCTCAGGCTGGGATGGGCATGGCAGGTGCGCGCCACATCCTCGCTGCTGGCGCCGAACTCCATAGCGGTGGCCAACTCGGCGATCAGGGTGCCGGCGTCGGGGCCGATGATGTGGGCGCCGAGCAGCCGGTCGGATTCCGTGTCGGCCAGCAGCTTCACGAAGCCGTCCGTGCTGCCCATGGCGCGGGCGCGGCCGTTCGCGGTGAACGGGAACTTGCCGACCTTGTAGGAGATGCCCTGCCGTTTCAGGTCGTCCTCCGTCTTGCCGATGCTGGCGACCTCGGGCCAGGTATACACGACACCGGGGATGACGTCATAGTTGACGTGCCCGGCCTGCCCGGCGATGCGCTCGGCCAAAGCCACGCCTTCCTCCTCCGCCTTGTGGGCCAGCATGGGGCCGGCAATCACGTCGCCGATGGCGTAGATCCCGGCGATGTTGGTGGCGTAGTGCGCGTCCACCTGCACCCGGCCGCGCTCGTCGAGCGCCACGCCGGCCTCCTCCAGGCCCAACTCCCCGGTGTGGGCACGACGGCCGATGGCGACCAGCACGACGTCCGCCTTGACCTGCTCGGCCTCCCCGCCCTTCGCCGGCTCGATTGTCAGCGTCACGCCGTCATTGCCGCGCACTGCGCCCGTCACCTTGGTGGACAAGCGGAACTTGATGCCCTGCTTGCCCAGCACGCGTTCGAACGTCTTGGCGATCTCCGCGTCCATGCCGGGCACCAGGCGGTCGAGGTACTCGATCACCGTGACCTCGGCGCCCAGCCGCTTCCACACGCTGCCAAGCTCCAGCCCGATGTAGCCACCGCCGATCACCACCAGGCGGTCCGGCACCTGGTCCAGCTCCAGCGCGCCGGTGCTGCTGACGATGGCGGACTCGTCCAGCTCGACGCCGGGCAGCGCGACGCTTTCGCTGCCGGTGGCGATGACGATGTGCTTGGCGGCGTAGCGTGTGCCGTCCACGTCAACCTGTCCCGGCCCGGCAACGTGGCCGCTGCCTTTCAGCCAATCGACCTTGTTCTTCTTGAACAGGAACTCCACGCCCTTGACGTTGGCGGTGACCACTTCGTCCTTGCGGGCCATCATGCGGGCCAGGTCGAGCTTCACGCCTTCGACGATCACGCCGTGGTCGGCAAAGGAGTGGCCCGCCTCCTCGAAGTTCTCGCTGGATTGCAGCAGCGCCTTGCTGGGGATGCAGCCGATGTTGAGGCAGGTGCCGCCGAGCGTCGCGCGCTTCTCCACGCAGGCGGTGCGCAGGCCAAGCTGCGCGGCGCGGATGGCGCAGACATAGCCGCCGGGTCCGCCGCCGATGACGATGACGTCGTAGGAGTCAGCCATTTCGCGTCCTTGAATTCACGCCACTGATATGGCGTGCCGCGCTCAGAGGTCCAGCAGCAAGCGGCGCGGGTCCTCCACGCCTTCCTTCACGCGGACCAGGAACGACACCGCCTCCTTGCCGTCCACGATGCGGTGATCGTAGGACAGCGCCAAATACATCATCGGGCGGATCTCGACCTTGCCGCCGACCGCCATCGGGCGCTCCTGGATCTTGTGCATGCCCAAGATGCCGGATTGCGGCGCATTCAGGATCGGCGTGCTCATCAGGCTGCCATACACCCCGCCGTTGGTGATGGTGAAGGTGCCGCCGGACAGTTCGTCCACTTTCAGCGCCCCGTCCCCTGCCCGGCGGCCGAAGTCGCCGATGCCGCGCTCGATGGAGGCGAAGCCCAGCCGGTCCGCGTCGCGCAGCACCGGCACCACCAGCCCGTTTGGGCCGCCCACCGCGATGCCCATGTGGACGAAGTTCTTGTAAACGATCTCGTCGCCGTCGATCTCCGCGTTGACCGCCGGAAACTCCTTGAGGGCTGCCACGCAGGCGCGCACGAAGAACGACATGAAGCCGAGGCGCACGCCCTTGTGCCGCTTCTCGAAAGCGTCGCGGTACTCGGCGCGCATCGCCATGGCCGCGGTCATGTCCACCTCGTTGAAGGTGGTCAGCATGGCGGCGTTGTTCTGCGCGTCCTTGAGCCGTTGGGCGATGGTGCGGCGCAGCCGGGTCATCTTGACCCGCTCTTCGCCAGCCTCCGGAGCGCGGGCCTGCTGCGGCGCTGGGGCGGAAACGGCCGGAGCCGGACGCGCAAGGAACTGCAGCACGTCGCCCTTGGTGATCCGGCCATCCTTGCCGGTGCCGTCCAGGGCGGCAGGAGCCAGGCCCTTTTCCTCCATCAGCTTGGCCGCTGAGGGCATGGGGGCGTGAGCGGACGCCCGCGGCGCCTCCACGACGGCAAGCTGGGCCGGCGGCGCGGCGGGCCGGGCCACCGGGCCG
>CAXTUQ010000436.1:0-5282 GCA_964247405.1 uncultured Acetobacteraceae bacterium | reverse complement strand
GCGCAGCGGGCCGGGCAGTGGGCGCCGCGGCACGGCTCCGTGCTGGCCGGGCGGCGGGTGACGGTGGCCGGGCTGGGCACGCTGGGCGGCGCGGTCGCGGGGCAGGCGGCCCGGTTCGGCATGCGCGTCACCGGCGTCCGCACCCGGGCCGCGCCGCACCCGGCCTGTGCTCGGGTCGTCGCCCTGGACGACTTGGACGCGGTGCTGGGCGACACGGAGTTCCTGGTGCTGGCGCTCCCGCTCACGGACGCGACGCGGGGCGTGCTGGACCGCCGCCGGCTCGCGTTGCTGCCGCCGGGCGCCGGGGTGGTGAACATCGGCCGCGGCGCGCTGCTCGATCAGGACGCGCTGTGCGACGCGCTGGAGGGCGGCCACCTGTCCGGCGCGGTGCTGGACGTGTTCGTGCCGGAGCCGGTGCCGCCGGGCCACCGGCTTTGGACAACGCCGAACCTGGTGATGACGCCGCATGTTTCGGCTGACGATCCCGATACGTATATTCCGCTCAGCCTGGACATCTTCTTCCAAAACCTGCGCGCGTTCCGCGCCGGCGAGCCGTTGCCGAACCGGTTTGACACGGCACGGGGTTATTAGGTTGCAAGCCGCCACTTGGCGGCGCAGGCCTGCCCAGGCAAACGTCGAGGATGTTCGTTCTGAAACGAAACGTTCCTGATGCTTGCCGGGATCAAAGGCTGCTCCAAACGAGTGTCAGCCCGGACACGCCCAGAAGGCTGAGCACGACCTCGTGGAAGCGCTGGTCACTCAGCCGGCGGTAGGCGTGGGACCCAAGCCAGGTGCCGGCGAGCGTGCCGGGCAGGGCGAGGACGGCCACCCGTCCCAGCTCGGCGGTCAACAGGCCGGAGGCCGCGTGCGCCACGGCAACGGCACTGAGGACCGCGAGGTTGAAGGCTTGGAACACGCCGCGCCGCTCGTCCTTGCCCCAGCCGCGCAGTGTCGTTCATACCGTGGGCAACGGGCCTGACAGGCCGGCAAGGCCGCCGAGGACACCGCCCGCGAAGCCGACCGCGCCGTCAGCCATGCGGCCGCCCCAGGCGATCCGCGTCCGGAAGCGGCTGAACAGCATGAAGCCCGAGTAGGCCAGCAGCAGAACACCCATGCCAAGGCGGAAGGCGGCCGGGTCGAGGTGCGTCAGAAGCTGGGTGCCGATTGGGACGCCGAGCAGACCCCCCGCGAGCATGGGCCAGATGCGGGCGCGGTCAATCGCGTGCCATATGGTCGGAATGGTTTGGGCCTGCGACACCACCGAGCAGACCACCACAAGCGTGGCCGCGGTAGCAGGCGCGAGGACATGCAGCCAGATGCCGAGCGCCACGAGGCCGGTGCCGAACCCAGCAAGGCCCGAAACAAAGCCTCCAGTGAGGGCGCCTCCCAGGATCACCAGCGTGGCGGCGCTCAGCATCGTGCCGCGCGTGTCGTCCTGATGATCCTGGACAAGCTGGCCCTACCCAACGCGCCACCCTCGCGCCGGAACGCGGCCAGCCTGACGCAGAGTTGCTGGCCGGACACGCAACTCGCACCGCAAGGCATTGCCGGGATCGCCAGGACAGTCATTCCGTGAAGCGCCCGTCCGGCTGAAGGGCACGGAAGCGGTCCGTCCAGGCCCGCCGCAACCCGTCCTCCGATGCGCCATCGTCGTAGGCGGGTGAGCACAAACCCGTTGCCCGTGTCACCGCGATCAGCACAACGGCCCGCGTGCGGAGCATGAGGCCACCGTGGTCGGCGAACAAAGGGAGCAGCCCGTCGAACCCCGCGTCACCCCGCCGCACGATCCGCGCCGTGCCGAACAGGCGGTAGCCGCGGCGCGTGAAGGGATCCATGAAGTTGACCTCCACCGCCGGGTTGGAAGCGAGGTTGCGAAGGGTGCCGGGCGAGCGGATTTCTGCAAAGGCGACCGTCGCCGCGTCCACGACGGCGAAGGTGCCCTTGGGCGACAGGTTGGGCGTGCCGTCCGCGTTCACCGTGGCGACGAAGCCGAGCCGCTGCTCGCCGACCACCTGCATCATGCCTGGCGTCATCATGGCGCCGTCCGTCCGGCCGGGTGTGGAACCGTCCGGCGGCGTCACCGCGGGTAACTGACGGCGTAAGCCTCGATCAACGCCTCTTCCAGTGCGCGGCCCGCGTGGTAGCCGGCGAGCGTGTCCGGGCGGGCGACGCCTTCCATCAGCCGCGGACATGGCTCCGGCTCACCCATCACCAGGCGGACCGGCAGGCGCTCGGCGTAGATCGGCAGCTCGTAGTCTTCGTCGTCGTCCGCGACGCCCTTGGCGCGTATCTTGGCGGACGCGCGCTCGATCTCCATCGCGACCACGGACGTGGCCTTGATCTCCAGCGCCGTGCTTTGGCGCAGGCCGGCCGTCCGGGCGGGGAAGAAGCGGTCCACCATGGCGACCAGCGCCGCTTCCTTCTCCGCTGGGTCGTCCACCAGCCGGGCGTTGCCGAACGCCATCACCGACCGGTAGTCGGCCGAATGGTTGAACCCGCAGCGCGCGAGCACGAGGCTGTCGAGATGGGTTACGGTCAGGCACGCCGGCTGCCCGGCGGATTGGTTCCGCAACATGCGGCTGGCGCTGCTGCCGTGCCAGTACAGCGTCGTGCCCTCGCGCCAGAACAGCGTCGGCGTGCAGTACGGCAGGCCGTCGATGACGTAGGAGACGTGGCACAGCATGGCCGCGTCCAGCAGGGCGTGGACGGTGTCGTGGTCGTAGAAGCCCCGGTCGTGCCGGCGCTTCACCCGGTTCCGGGCGTCCACTGGATAGGCGAGGGTTTCTGCGTCCGACATCCCTGAGTTCCTGGCTGGCTCGTTGCGGCGGCATCATGCGCCAGGTAGATTGGTTGCAGGGAGGTCCAATTGACCACGCAGGCGCCAACCAATCCGGCGGCCCGGCCCGGTGCGCTGGACCTGCCGCTGCACCTGGACGGGATGCCCGGCCCGCAATCAGCGCGCGTCCACCAGGGCCTGCGCGACGCGATCCTTGCCGGCCGGCTCGCACCCGGCAGCCGCCTGCCGGCCAGCCGCGCGCTGGCGGCCCAACTCGGCATGAGGCGGAACACGATCGTCGGCGCCTACGAGCAGTTGCTATCGGACGGTCTCGTGGAGGCCAGGGTGGGCGCGGGCACCTTCGTTGCCAACCACGTCCCAACCGGCCCGGCCCGGCCGGAGCGCGCTCCGATGGCGGACATGGCTCCCGGCCGCGAGGTGTTCGCCCTCGGCCGGACGAGTGTTGACGCCCTGTTCCTCAGCCGTCTGCGGCGCGCGGTCGGCAAACGCCTGCGGACCCTCGATCCCGTCCACCTGGGCTACGGCGACCCCCGCGGCGGCCGGGAGCTGCGCGAGCGCGTGGCGGAGCACCTCGCCGTCAGCCGGGGCGTGCGCTGTGACCCGGGCCGCATCGTGCTGGTCAGCGGTACGCAGCAGGGCCTGCAGCTTTGCCTCGGCGCGGTGCTCAGGCCCGGCGATGCCGCCTGGATGGAGGACCCCGGCTATCCCGCCGCCCGCAAGGCGTTGGAAGCCGCCGGGGCGCGGCTGGTCCCGGTCCCCGTGGACGGGCACGGGCTTGTGGTCGCCGAGGGCCGACGCCGCGCCGCGGGCGCCCGGGTCGCCTATGTCACCCCGTCGCATCAGTTCCCGACCGGTGTCGCCATGCGGATGGACCGGCGCATCGCCCTGCTGGACTGGGCGCGCGATGCGGACGCCTGGGTGCTGGAAGACGACTACGACAGTGAGTTCCGCTATGGCGGACCGCCCCTCACCGCCCTGGCCGGCATTGATGCCGCCCGGCGCGTGATCTACTTCGGGACGTTCTCAAAGGTGCTCTTCCCGGGGCTGCGCATGGGCTACGTCGTCCTGCCCCTGCCGCTGCTTGAGCCGGTCCTTGCTGCTCGGGCGGCCTCGGACCGCTTCCCGCCGAGCCTGCTTGAAGGGGCGGTCGCGGACCTGATCGCGAACGGCGACTTCTCCGCCCACATCCGGCGGATGCGCGGGCGCTACAGGGCGGCCCGCGATGCGGTCGCGGACACCCTGGCCGCGCACGCTGGCGGGACGCTCCGGGTAGCGGTCCCTGACCAGGGCCTGCATCTCGTCGCGCATTTGCAACCTGGCCCTCCGCCGGGCGCTGCGGCCCGAATCAGGGACGCGGCGCGGGTGCAGGCTTGGTTGCTGTCCGAGACTTGCCTAGAGCCTGGCCCATCGGACGGGTTCGTCCTGGGCTTCTCGGGCCATGGGATCGCAGATTTGCGGGACGGCGCCAGGCGCCTCGCCAAGGCGGCCGCAGAGTCCAGGGCTGCGCTCCTCGGTCAGCATGGCAAGGGTGCGGAGCAAGTTTAGGCCGGCGTGCTGCTGCTCGGGCCGGAGGCATGGGACAGGTGTTTGGTCCCGGGATGAGGTGGTGCGGGTTGATCTTGAACACGGTTGGGTTTGCTTTCCAAGCGTGACGGGTCAGGACTGAGCTTGCACCATCACACTCCGGGACTGAATACCTAGTGGGCGACTTCGCCACCAGATCAACCGCGCGGGGGGCGCACCATCATGAGAAGGAAATATGGCCCTGGTGTTCTATCAGCAGTGATGATCCGGTCTTATTTCCGCAGCAGGGCGCGGCGATGGACCCAGACAAGCTGCCGCAGGACACGACCTTCGTCCTGCTCCTGGAGGGTCGCGCCGAAGACGGGCAGCGCCATCAGGCCATGCTGCGCGCCGGGCTGCCGGCGGGGTGGGAGATCGCGGGGCGGCTGCCGGAGGGCAAGGTGCCGGGTTTGGACTGGTTGGGCGAACTGACGGCGGTGAACACGGAGGTCGCGGCCGACGACCGCTTCGCCACGGCCTTGGACCTGTCCGACATGTACCGTCCGGCGGTTTATGCACGGCAGAATACTATATGTGTCAGCGTGCTGCCGCCGCCGTGAAGTGGACGGTCGCGGCGCTGGCGTGCGGGGTGCTGGCCGTGGTGGCGCTCGACCGGGCCTTTCCTCCCGGCTTCGCGCGACCGGACGCTCCGGGCACTGCCATCCGTAACGCTTCGGGCGAAGTGCTGGCGTTGTGCCCGGCGGCGTGTGGCGGTTCCGCACCGGGGCCGAGGACGTGCCGCCATTTCTGGTGCGCTTGCTCGTTTCCGTGGAGGACCGTCGCTTCTGGGCGCACCCCGGCGTTGACCCGCTCGCCGCCGCCTGCGCCGTGGCGCAGGCCGTGCGGACCGGGCACGTCGTTTCGGGTGGCTCGACGCTCACGATGCAGGTCGCGCGCCTCCTGGCCCCCCGCCCGCGTAGCC
>CAXTUQ010000435.1:0-5322 GCA_964247405.1 uncultured Acetobacteraceae bacterium | reverse complement strand
CCTTGGCGCTCGAACCCCGCGTCATGCTGTTCGACGAGCCGACCAGCGCGCTGGACCCCGAGCTGGTGGGCGAGGTGCTGGGCGTGATGCGGGCCTTGAGGGACGGCGGCATGACCATGGTGGTCGTGAGCCACGAGATGGGCTTCGCCCGCTCCGCCGCCGACCGGGTGGTGTTCATGGCGGACGGCCAGGTGCTGGAAGCCGGGCCGCCGGCGCAGGTGTTCGGCGCGCCCTCGCACGAGCGCACCCGCGCCTTCGTCGGCCGCATCAGCCAGCACTGACCCGGCGCGCATGGCCGGCTTCGCCGATACCTTCCTGAACCTGCCCGTCATGGAACGCAGCCTGCCGGCCATCGCCGCCGGCTTCGTGTTGACGGTGGAGTTGGCCGTGCTGGTGGTGGTGAGCGGGCTGGCCGCCGGGCTACTGCTGGCGTTCGTGCGCGCCTTCGGCGTGCGCCCGCTGAACTGGCTGATCATCTTCGCCGTGGACCTGTTCCGCGCCTTGCCGCCCTTGGTGATCATCGTGCTGATCTACTTCGGCGCCCCGGCGTTCGGCGCCACGCCCTCCGGCTTCCTGTGCACCTGGATCAGCCTGTCCCTGGTGCTGATGGCGTTCGCGGAGGAAGTCTACTGGGCCGGGATCGCCGCGGTGCCGCCGGGCCAATGGGAAGCGGCGCGGTCCACCGGCCTCGGCTTCACCGCGGCGCTTCTCCATGTGGTGCTGCCGCAGGCGCTGCGTTTGGCCGTGCCGCCGCTGACCAACCGCACCATCGCCATCACCAAGGGCACGGCGCTCGGCTCCGTGGTGGCGGTGAGCGAAATCCTGTCGCAGGCGTCATCGGCCATGTCGTTCAGCGGCAACCCGTCGCCGCTGACGCTCGGCGCCGCGGCCTACCTCGTCCTGTTCCTGCCGGTCGTGGCGTTTGGGCGCTGGGTGGAGCGGCGGTGGCGGCAGCACCCGGCCGCCCGATGATCGCCGAGACCTTCTTCAATGCCGAGATCCTCCTGGCCGCGTGGCCGATCCTGTGGCGCGGGCTGCTGGTGACGGTGACGTTGTCGCTCGTCGTGGTGCCGCTGGGCTTGGCCGGCGGGCTGGCGTTGGCGCTGCTGTCCACGGTGCGCCGCCGCTGGGTTTCGGCGCTGCTGGTGGCATGGGTCGATTTCTTCCGCGCGTTCCCGCCGCTGGTGCTGCTGATCCTGATATATGCTGGGCTGCCATTCGCCGGGGTGCGCCTGAACGCCTTTGCCTGCGTGGCGGTCGGGTTCTTCCTCAACACGGGGGCGTACTACGCGGAGGTGCTGCGCGCCGGGCTGCTATCCGTGCCGCCGGGCCTGGCGGAGGCCGGGCGCTCCACCGGGCTGACCGCCGTGCAGACGCTGCGCCATGTCGTGCTGCCGCCCGCGGTGCGCAACGTGCTGCCAGACCTGCTGTCCAACACGCTGGAGGTGGTGAAGCTGACCTCGCTCGCCTCCGTTGTGGCGTTGCCGGAACTGCTGTTCCAGGCGCGGCAGGCGCAGAGTGTGACCTACAACGCAACGCCCATCGTGGCCGCGGCGGCGCTGTACTTCCTGCTGCTGTGGCCGCTAGTGCGGCTGCTGAGCCGGCTGGAGCGGACGGTGGCCGGGCGGCGCGGGTGATCAGCCGGCCTTCGCCGCCCCTGCCCCGGCCCGGAGCTGCGCGATGGTGGCGCGCGACGTGATCTGCTCCGGGTTCATGCGCAGCTCGATCACCGCCGGCTTGCCGCTGGCGACGGCGCGGCGGAAGGCGGGGGCGAACCCGGCGGTCTCCGTGACGGTCTCACCGTGCCCGCCAAACGCCTCGATGTACTTGCAGAAATCCGGGTTAGTCAGCGCGGTGCCGGACACGCGGCCGGGGTAGGTGCGCTCCTGGTACATGCGGATCGTGCCATACATCGCGTTGTTGAACACCAGCACGATGGGCGTCACGCCGTATTGGAAGGCGGTGGCGATCTCCTGCCCGGTCATCAGCATGCCGCCGTCGCCGACAAAGGTGATCGCCATGCGTCCGGAAAACGCCAGCGCCGCCGCGATGCCGGCCGGGACGCCGTAGCCCATGGCGCCGTTGGTCGGGCCGATCATGCGCTGGGCGTCGCCGAAGTTGATGAAGCGGGCGGGCCAGGTGGCGAAGTTGCCGGCGTCCGACGTGAAGATGGCATCGGGCGGCGCCAATGCTTCCAGATCGCGCATCACCTGGGCAACGTTCAGCGGGCCTTCATAGGCTGGCACGACGCGCCCGGCCTCCCGCACGGCACGCAGCGAGCGGGTCCACTCGGCCCACGGTGCATCCTCCACCGGCGGCAGCGCCGCGGCGGCGTGGGCGAAGGCGTTGAGGCCGCAGGCGATGCCGAGCGCCGGGCGGAACACCCGGCCGATCTCGGCGGCATCGGGATAAACGTGGATGATCGGCGCGCTGCCCGGCGGAAAAAGCTGGTAGCCCTGAGTGGTCGCTTCGCCGAGCCGGGTGCCGATGGCGAGGACCAAGTCGGCCTCCCGCGCCCGCGCCACCAAGGCCGGGTCGGACCCGACGCCGAGGTCGCCGACGAAGTTCGCAAGCCGGCCGTCGTAGAGCGACTGCCGCCGGAAGCCGACGGCGACGGGCAGGTCCTGCTGCACCAGGAACTCCCGCACCGCCGCGCGGCCCGCGTCGGTCCAGCCGCTTCCGCCCAGGATTGCCAGCGGCTTGCGGCTCCGGGCCAGCATCGCCTGCATCTCTGCCAGCGTCGCCGGGTCCGGCAGCCCGGCGGACACGGGCGCGCGGCCGATGTCGGGGACGGTGACGCGGTGCTTCTGCATCTCCTCCGACAGCGCGATCACCACCGGGCCGGGCCGCCCGGTGGTGGCGACGTCCACGGCGTGGGCGACCAGCTCCGGGATGCGGCGGGCGTCGTCGATCTGCGTGACCCACTTGGCGAGCGGGCCGAACATGCGGCGGTAATCGACTTCCTGGAAGCTGTCGCGGTCGGTTTCCTCGAACGGGATCTGGCCGATGAACAGCAGCAGCGGCGTGCTGTCCTGCTGGGCCACGTGCACGCCGATGGCGCCGTGGCAGGCGCCGGGGCCGCGCGTCACCATGGCGGCGGCGGGGCGTCCGGTCAGCTTGCCGTAGGCCTCGGCCATGTTGACCGCGCCCGCCTCGAACCGGCAGGTGATGAGGCGCAAGCGGTCCTGCACGTCATACAGCCCGTCGAGCACGTCGAGGTAGCTTTCGCCGGGCACGGCGAAGACATGGTCGATGCCCTGGGCCACCAGCGCGTCCGCCAGCACGCGGCCGCTGGGGCGAGGAGACGAGCTCCCGCCGGGGCGGAGGGTCGGTCCGGGCGTCTGCGTGTCCATCCAAGGTCCTCCGTTGCGCGCAGGGCGTCTTGCGCGGGGCACGCTGTCCATCGCGGGCGCGCCGTGCCAAGATGACCGGCGCCACGGCTGACCGGCCACGATGGGAGACGCAGCATGATCAAGTTCTACTACCACCCCTCGCCCAACCCGGCCAAGGTCGCGCTGTTCCTGGAGGAAACCGGCCTGCCTTACGAGGTCGTGCCCGTGGACACCCGCAAGGGCGAGCAGTTCGATCCCGCCTTCCTCGCCATCAACCCGAACGCCAAGACCCCGGCGATCACCGACGGCGACGTGACGGTGTTCGACAGCAACGCGATCCTGCTTTACCTCGCCGAGAAGACCGGCCAGTTCCTGCCGCCGGACACGCCGGCGATGCGCGGGGATTTGCTGTCCTGGCTGATGTTCGTCGCCACGGGGATCGGCCCGTACTCGGGCCAGGCCGTGCATTTCCAGCACTTCGCGCCGGAGCCGAAGGACTACGCCGTGACCCGCTACGTGTTCGAGGCGAAGCGGCACTACGGCATCCTCGACGCGCGCCTCGCCGACCGGCGCTACATGCTGGGCGACGCCTATACCATCGTCGATATGGCGGTCTGGGGCTGGGCGCGGGCGTTGCCGCGCGTGCTGGGCGACGATGCCTTGGCGGGCATGCCGAACCTCAAGCGCCTGTTCGACGAGATCAGCGCGCGTCCGGCCGCCGAACGCGCCGTCGCGCTGGGCCAGCGCCATGCGTTCAAGGCGGAGATGGACGAGGACGCGCGGCGCAACATGTTCCGCCACATCGAAGCCGCGTAGCCGGCGGTCTGACGCGGGCGGGACCGGCAGGCTGGGCACCGCGAGACTGGGCACCGTGCGTCTGGGCGGGTAGCCTGCCCGGACGAACGGCAGGAGGCTTCAGTGCGCGCGATCTTCGTCCAGATGAAATGCCAGATGGGCCACGCCTACCGCGTCGCCCAGCTCGCGGTTGATACGATCGAGGAGCTGTCGGAGATCTACTCGACCTCCGGCCAATACGACCTGCTCGGCAAGTTCTACCTGGACGATGCGCAGGACACCGGGCTGTTCGTGACGGAACGGGTGCAGACGCTGCCGGGCGTGGCCGACACCTACACGCTGATCACCTTTAACGCGTTCGCTTCGGCGAAGGGCTGAGCCGGGCGATCGTGCTCGGACGGCAGGTCTAGCTTTTGTTCATTGCATTTTGCATATGACTTCGGCATTCTAACCTGGAGGTTGATGTCAGAGGCGATTGATGACGTTGCGGCCATTCCTACTGAGCGTGCCGATGCTTGTCGCGGCGGCAGTCGGGACGGGTGCCCGGGCGGTTCCGGTGATCCTGAACGGGGATTTTGAAACCACCTCTCTCACGGCATCTGCCCAGGTGAACACGACCAACGTCAGCAATTGGTCCACGTCGGGTTACAATTTCCTCTTCTTTCCCGGCACGGCCACCACGACAGGGGCTGCCTCAACGTCATACGGGCAATTTTATCTTGGGGGCACTTTGCCCTCGGGCGCGAGCAACAACTTCCCTACGAGCAGCCCCACGGGCGGCAATTTCATAGCAGCGGACGGCGACTTCTCCGTCGGTGCCATTCAGCAGACCGTCACTGGCCTGACGGTGGGCATACAGTATGCCGTGTCGTTTTACTGGGCTGCGGCGCAGCAGAAAAACTACACCGGCGCGCAGACTGAGCAGTGGAAGGTCAGCCTGGGCAGCGAGCAGTATGCCACGCCCATCATCAACAATCCACAGCAGGGTTTCACCGGCTGGTTTCAGCAATCCCTCAAGTACACCGCGACGAGCACGAGCGAGGTGCTGTCGTTCCTGGCGGCGGGAACCCCGTCCGGCGCCCCGCCCTTCTCGCTGCTGGACGGCGTGTCGATCATGGCAGTGGCCGAGCCGGCGAGCTGGATGACGCTGGTGGTCGCCATGCTGTCGATCATCGGCGCCGCCCAACTGAAGCGG
>CAXTUQ010000434.1:0-5337 GCA_964247405.1 uncultured Acetobacteraceae bacterium | reverse complement strand
GCCGGGGCGCGCGCAAGCCGTTGTCGCCGCCAGTCAGCCACGCCCAGCGGTACGACACGCCCCATACGACCTGGCCCAGCGCCAGCGTGATCATCATGAAGCCAAGCCCCGCCGCCCGCAGCGCCAGCACCCCGAACGCCGCCGCCAGCAGCGTCCCGCTTCCCACCGCGAGCACCGCGGAAACGGCGACGCCCAGCCCCGTGTTGCCGAGCAGCCAGGCATACGCGTAGGCCGGCACCCCGAGATAGACGGCGTGGCCCAACGAGGACATGCCGCAATAGCCGATCAGGATGTTGAGGCTCAGCGCCCACACCGCCGCGACCAGCACATGGGTCGCGATGCCGACGTAGAACGAGCCGGGCAGCAGCCATGGCAGCACGAGGAGCGCCGCGACGGTGGCGGCCCCGATGCCCAGCCCGCGCATCATCCTGCGCGTCGTCCTGGGCGTCACGGGGAGCGCCTCATCGCGCCGCGCGCCCGAACAGGCCCTCGGGCTTGAACACCAGCGCGAGCACCATCGGCAGGAACAGCACCACATAGGCGAAGTCCGGCAGCAGCGCGTTGCCGAAGTTGTAGATGAAGCCCACGAGGAAGCTGCCCACCAGCGCGCCGCCCAGGCTGCCGACGCCGCCCAGGATCACCACGATCAGCGCCAAGGGCAGCATGTCGGTGTCGAGGCCCGGGTAGGCCGACAGGATGGGGCCGCCGATCACCCCGCCGAACCCGGCCAGCGCGGCGCCGAGGAAGAACACTGTGTTGAACAGCCGTCCCACGCGGATGCCGACGCCGCGCGCCATCTGCCGGTCGTCCACCCCGGCGCGGATGGTGGCGCCCAGCCGCGTGTGGTCCATCAGCAGCACCAGCAGCACGGCCGCCGCCACGGCGACCGCCAGCACGACTAGCCGGTAGGCCGGGAAGGCGTAGCCGGCCAGCCGCAAGGGCCGGGACAGCGCCGGGGGAGCGGCCAATGGCATGGGGTCGCCGCCCCAGGTCGTCAGGCATAGGTCGGCAATAATGAAGGCGATGCCGAGCGTGACCAGCACCTGGCCCTGCTCGTTGCCCGCGAGCTGCCGCAGCAGCGTCCGCTCGATGACAGCACCCAGCAGCCCGACGCCCGCTGCCACGGCCAGCGCCGCCGGGGCGAGGCCCCATCCCGCGTTCAGCAGCGTGGCGCCGCCATAGGCGCCGAGCATGAACAGCGCCCCGTGCGCCAGGTTCGGCACCCGCAGCAGCCCGAAGATCAGCGAGAAGCCCGAGGCCAGCAGGAACAGCAGGCCGCCGAACGCGACGCTGTTCAGGGTTTGGATCAGCCAGAACTGCACGGCGCTATTGGTTCAGGAACCGGGCGGGCGGCGAGTCCCGGGCATAGACGGGCTGCTTGAGGAATTCGGCGGGGTCATAGGTCCAGAACTGGCTGACGTCGGGGTAGGTCTTGATGACGGCGTTGACCAGCCGGCCGCCCTGCTTCTCGACCTTGCGGATATACACGTTGCCGACGACGTTGCCGTACTGGTCGAACCGCACCGGGCCGCGCGCGGTCTCGGGGAAGCTGCCCTCGCGCACCGCTTTCATGAAGGCCTGCTTGTCCTCGATCTTGCCGCCGACCTGGCGCAGCGCCGCGTCCATCACCTGGGCCGCGACATAGGTGCCGGCGGCGTAGTAGCCGGGATCGGCCTTGTACTCGGCCTGCATCCCCGCCACGAACTTCTTGTTGGACGCGTTGCCGAGCTGGGCGGAGTACCAGTTGGTCGAGATCATCCCCACGGCGTCGGCGCCCATCTGCTGCAGCACCGCCTCGTCCACGGCGGTCATGCCGCCCAGGATCGGCGTGGCCCCGCCGTACTCCTTGAACTGCTTGAAAAAACGGAAGCCGTTCGATCCCGCGAAGGACATGAAGATGCCGTCCACCTCCTTCAATTGCGCGATGAAGGTGCCGTAGTCCGGCGCGTTCAGCGGCGGCCACAGCTTCTGCACGATCTGTCCGCCCCCATCCTGGCCGCCCCCGTCCTCGAACACGCGCTGGAACCCGGCATTCTGCTCCTGCCCATAGGCGATGTCGTCGCCGATGGTCGCCATGCGCTTGTATCCCAGCTCCTTGCGGGCATAGTCCGCCAGCGGCTGCGCGCATTGCGCGGAGGACGAGGTGACGCGGCAGAACCATGGGTCCGGGTGGCGCTGGGTGATGTCCTCGGCGGCGGCGATGCTGAAGACGGGGACGCCCTTGTCTTTCGTGTAGTCGTCGATCGCCAGCGCCTCGAATGCCGCGAGCGGGCCGACGATGGCGGACACGTTGTTGCGCTCCACCAGCTCCTGCGTCTTGGAGCGCGTGTTCGCCGGCACGCCGCCCGTGTCGGCCGTGAACAGCTCGATGGGCCGCCCGGCCATCTTGTTGCCGTTCTCCTTGAGCCAGAGCTGCAGCCCCTGCTCCATCTGGATGCCGCCCGAGGCGAGCGGCCCCGTCTTGACCGTCAGGAAGCCGAGCCGGATGGGGCCGGCGCCTTGCGCGCGGGCGTGCCCGGCGAGCGGCAGGGCGAGCGCGCCTCCAAGCAACGTGCGCCGGGCGATACGGGTCATGGGGCTTCCGGTGGGATGATGGGCAGCAGCAGCACGGGTTGCCGCCCCGGCCCGGCGTGCAGCGTCGTGCGGCCGGCGAACAGGGCGGTCGGGCGGTCGTCGGGGTCGTCGTGCAGGAACGGGCCGCAGCCCCGCAGCACGTTCTTGAAGTTGGACAAGCGCCCGCCCTCGACGGCCGCCTCATAGTCGCGGCCGCGCACCGTCAGCGCGATCCGGTGCCCCTTCGGCACGACAATGGAGGTCGGCCAGATCTCGATGTCGAGCTGCACGACCTCGCCCGGATCGAGCGGCTGCGGGTCGGTGTGGGTGTGGTAGGGGCGGTACGGCAGCGTCACCGCCGGGTCGAGCGCCCGGTGCGAGGCGCGCAGCCAGCCCTGGCCGACCGGCGTGTGCGGGTCGATGGCGCCTTGGAACGTGACTTCCCGCAAGTCGGGCGTGAACACGCGCAGCACGACGAACAGGTCGGCGTCGGCGGTGGACAAGGAGACGAAAAGGCGCACGGCGGACGGTCCGGTGATCTCCGTCGCTTCCGCCACCGGCGGCGCGATGAACGTCACGCCGTCCCCCATCGCATCGAACGCGAGCGTGCCCGGCTCCGACAACCGCCCGAGCACCTGGTCCTGCAGGTCCAGCCCGAACTCGGTCCATCGCGTGCGCGGGATGGGCCAGGCCGCCTCGGCGCGCTTCTCGAAGCGGTCGGGATGGCGCACCTGCAGCAGGACGGGCGGCTGCCTGTCCCAGTCTGACGTTTCCCTGGCCGACTTCGGGTCGTCCTTCAGGAAATGGTCGAAGAAACGGAGCTGCAGGGTGCGGCCGTAATCCGTGTAGAAGTGCGTCCAGTGCTCGATGCCGTGCGCTTCCAGCCATTTCTGCTTGGACGCGGCGCGCATGTAGCCTTCGAAGTTGCCGCGCGGGTGCAGCCCTTGGCCGCCCCAGTTCGCGGCCGACAGGAACGGCACCGTCACGCGCGACCAGTCGGGCGACCGGACCCGGTGGTACTCGTCGTCGAGCGGGTGGGCCAGGATCTCGCGGCCGAAGTCGCAGCGGTTCGCGGCCAGCGTCGCCTCGTCCAGCGTGTCCGGGCCGCAGACCAGCTCACCCGTCGCCCGGCTGCGCGGCCCGCGCTCGCCCAGGCCGTGCTGCACGGTCTTGACCTGCATGTCGTACCAGTTGGCCCAGAAGGTGCTGAGGATGCCGCCGTGGTGCGTCATGTCGCGATACCAGTCGGCCGCCCCTTCCCAGATGCACATGGCGGCCAAGTGCGGCGGCTGGCGGCTCGCGACCTGCCACTGGTTGATGCCGTAATAGCTGATGCCGTTCAGCCCGACGCGCCCGTTGCTCCAGGGCTGCACGCCCGCCCACTCGATGCAGTCATGGAAGTCCTGCGTTTCGCGCGGGCTGAAATGGTCCACGTAGCCCGGCGACCGCCCGCAGCCCCGGCTGTCCACCCGCACGCAAGCGTAGCCGTGCGGCACCCATTTCTCCGGGTCCACCACTTCCCAGTTCTGATGAAGGTTGCTCGACCCGGCAGCCACGTCCGGATGCTGCGCCACCATGCGCTCCCAAGCGCTGGGATAGCCCTCCTGGAACGCCAACCCCTTCGCATAGGGGCCGTAGGTCAGCAGCACGGGGAAGCGCCCGTCGCCTGGGGGCCGGAACACGTCGGCGCGCAGCACGACCCCGTCATCCATGGGGATGGCGACGTCCCAATCTACCTGCATGCCGTCGCGTGTCTCGGACAAGCCCATCTGACGTTCCCCGGCCGCGGTTGCCGCGGCTCTCGTTAGTTCCGGCCGCGGTTGCCGCGGCTCTCGTTACTTATCGTCCGAACGTTAAGCGCACCGGAACGGGCCGCGCAAGCGGCTTACCGCGCCACCGCCGCCATCCGCTCCAGCACGTCGCACACGGCCGCCGTGTCGTGCGGCCCATGGCCGAGCGCCATCGCGCTGGCGTACACCGGGACGCACGCGCTCAGCAACGGGGTCGGCACGCCGAGGCTCGTCGCATACTCGCCGATGATGGCCATGTCCTTCTGCCAGGTCCCCACCTTCATCGTCGCCGGCTCGTACGTGCCCGCCGCCATCATCGGCGCTCGCAGCTCGAACATGCGCGACGTCCCGGCCCCGGCGCCGACCAGCTCCACGACCTGGTGCGGGTCCAGCCCCGCCTTCATGCCGAGCACCATGGCTTCCGCGGCGGCGACGTTGTGGATCGCGACCAGGAGGTTCGCCACGTACTTCATGCGGCTGCCGTTGCCATAGGCGCCGAGGTCGTGCGCCGCCCGGGCGAAGCCGGCGAAGAAGGGTTGCACCGCCGCGACGGCGTCCTGATCGCCGCTGGCATAGACGACGAGGTCGCGCGTCTTGGCCTGCGCGCCCGTGCCGCTGATCGGACAGTCCAGCGCCGTATGCCCGGCCTTTTCCAGCGCCGCCCCGAAGCGGAGCTTGTCGTCCAACGCCATCGTGCTTGCCTCCACCACGATCCGGCGCGGCGCTCCCGTGGCGGCGACCGCGGCGGCGGTGGCGTGGAGGGCGGCGGGCGTGGGCAGGCTGGTCATCAGCACCGGCACCGCGTGGACCAGCGCCGCGAGGTCCTCGTGGACGGTCACGCCGGACGCGGCGGCGGCGTCCCGCGCCTCCGGATCGGGGTCGTAGCCGTGGATCTCCCACGAGCTGGCGACGAGGTTGGCGGACATGGCGCCCCCCATGATGCCCAACCCGACGACACCGGCTTTCTTTTCCACGGCGTTGCTCCCCATTATGC
>CAXTUQ010000433.1:0-5344 GCA_964247405.1 uncultured Acetobacteraceae bacterium | reverse complement strand
TTGCGGGCCTGGTTGCGTGATGGAGCCGTCACCACCCCGGAACCCAACAAGAGCCACCCAACCAACTATCACCCTGCTGGAGACACGCCGCCCAAGCAATTTCCACACAAGTCACGACGGCACCGTTGGGGCTACTGCGCCCGCTTTCCGGATCTGTGCAACACGCTGGGTCGGGCCGATCACGTCGCACCGGATGCGCGCCACCTTGGCAACGCGGCTTTACGACCATGAGTCGGGTCTATCGCCAATCGAGGTGATGAACTGGCTCGGCCGATTGCTGCCGTGACAGAACGCTGCTGAATGGAGACCTTACCGCTTTTCGCTACGGTTCCCGTCGCGGCGTAGGTTGAATTCGCCCTGCACTGCCAAGCGCACGGCTTCGGCAAGGCTGCCGACTTCAAGGCGTGCCAGCAGCCGCGCTCGATGGACTTCGACGGTGCGCGGACTGAGACCAAGGTCGCGGGCAACCGCCTTGTTGGGTTTCCCTGCCATCAGCCGTTCCAGAACTTCGCGCTCGCGAGGCGAGAGCGCTGAAAGGCGGGCGGCAGCCTCCAAGGCGTTTTTGTCGGCTTCGGGTGCAGCGGCCGTCTCAAGCGCCCTGCCGACCGTGGACAGCAACGCCGCATCGTCGAACGGCTTCTCGATGAAATCAACCGCACCGGCCTTCATCGCCCGAACTGCTGTCGACACGTCGCCGTGAGCCGTCATGACGACAACCGGCCGATGGAAGTCGTGCGCCTTGAGGCGGTGCAGCAGCTCGATCCCGTCCAGCTCTGGCATCCGAACGTCGGTGAGAACGCATTCCGCGGGAGCTTTCCCCAAACGAGGCAGCGAGTCGAGAAAAGCGAGGCCGGACGGGTAGGTCTCGGCATCGATGCCAGCAGACCGCAGCAACATGGTGATGGCCCGGCAAACCGCCTCGTCATCGTCGATCACGTACACCGTCGATCGTAGCGCCTTCGACTCTGGCGGCTTTGCTGAGGCCTCCTCTGGCCACTCGCTCAAGGCAGCCATTTTCCTTCTCCAGCGTCTAAGACGCGACCGCTTGCGGCGAAGACAGCAGCGTGAAGCGGAACACCGCACCGCCGCCAGGGTTGGGCTCGACCCAGAGCCGCCCGTCGTGCGCCTCGATGATCGAGCGGCAGATCGAAAGTCCCATGCCCATGCCGCCCGGTTTGGTCGAGACGAAGGCCCTGAAGAGGCGGTCCGTTATCTCGGGTGCGAGACCCGGACCGGTGTCGGCGACTGCGACTTCAACCATCTCGGGTCCGCTGCGCGCGGCTGTGACCGTGAGCGCGCGGCGCGATGGCGCGCCGTCATCTCCTCCCACCTCCTGCGCCATCGCCTCGAGCGCGTTGCGCATCAGGTTGAGCAGCACCTGCTGGATCTGGACGCGGTTGACGAGGACCGCAGGAAGCCCCGGGTCAAGCAGCAGCCTGACGTTGACGCTGAATACGCTGGCGCCCACCAGCGCCAACGTGCCCGCGTCCTTGATGAGCTTGGCCAAGTCCTCCAGCTTCTTGTCCGCCTCGCCGTCCCTGGCGACGAAGTCGCGCAATTGCCGAACAATCTGGCCGGCCCGCATCGCCTGCTCCGCCGCAAGGTCCGTCGCTTCCTTGACCTCCGCCGCGGCGCCCACACGGCCGGGCAAGGCCGCAAGCATCCGCTGGGTTGCCCGGACGGCGCTCGTGACCGCCGTCAGGGGCTGGTTAAGCTCGTGGGCCAACGCAGACGCCATCTCGCCAACTGCGCTGACACGCGAGACATGCAGCAGCTCTGCCTGCATCTCGTGCAGCCGCGCCTCGCTCTCGCGCAGCGCATTCTCCGCCTGCTTGCGTTTGGTGACGTCGCGGGAAACGGCGACGACGCGCGCTGGCTTCTCCTCCAGGTCAGGGATGGGCGCCACGGATACGTCCCACCACCGCGGCGCCTTCTTGGCTGTCGGGCAGAATGCCTCGAAGCGGGCGGGACTGCCGGCCAGCGCCTCGGCCACGGCGGCCCTTATCTGATCGCGGCTCTCCGATGGCCAAAACGTCGCCCACTCCTTGCCTTTGACGGCACGGAAATCTTCGATCTCCATGGTCTGCTGGCCATTGGCGTTCATGAAGGACAGCGTGCCGTCCCGCTCGATCACCTTGATGCAATCGGTGCTGGCTTCGAGCACCGATCGGAGGAACGCCTCGCTCTTGCACAACGCCGCCTCGGCGAGTTTGCGCTTGGTGATGTCCACCAGTACGTTCACCCCGCCAACAAGCGTCCCCGCGGCATCGCTGAGGGGCGCCGGATAGGCAATGACCGGAACACGAGTGCCGTCGCGCCTTTCTGCCATGGCTTCGCCGCCGCAGGCCGGTTGGCCGCCCTGCGGCGCCATGCCCACGGGACATTCGTCATGCCCGATCGGCGCGCCATCCGATGCGTAAAGCCGCCAGAAGCCGCACCACCGAGTGTCGCCCAGCGGGGGACGCCAGCCCCAAAGGGCAACAGCGGCCTCATTGTGGAAGGTGAGCCGCCCGGCGGCGTCAGTCGTATAGACTGCAACGCCCAAGGCCTCGATCAATGCGCGATAGCGTGCCTCGCTCTCCTGCAGCGCCGCGCCTGAGGCTGCGATCTCGTGCAGTTGCAGGCCGGCCGCAAACTCGGTCATCACCGCGCCCGCGAGATCGGCCAGCGCTTGCTCATCCTCCAAGACCCAGCCGCGTGGCGCGTGGTCGATTACGCAGAGTGCGCCGATGACGCGCCCGTCGGGCAACGCGAGAGGCACCCCCAAATATGAGATGACCCCAATAGCCTCGATGGCGGGGTGGCCGTGCACCCGTGGGTCGCGCCGTGCATCCTCCACGGCGAGAGGCAGCTCCGTCTCGACGACGAGGCGGCAAAAGGAGTGCGACAGCGGCATCGCTCGCAGGCTGGCCCAAGGCTCGGGCAAGCCTTCGGCACTGAGGAAGAACTGCCGGTCGGCGTCCACGAGCGAGACCAGGGCCACCGGCGTGCGCAACAGGCGCCGGGCGAGACGTGTCAGCCGATCGAAACGTTCCTCGGCTGGGGCGTCGAGCAGCCTGGTTGCACGCAGCGCGTCGAGGCGCTGCGCCAGCCCGTCTTGTGCGGGCGGCGGCGGGCAGCCGCTCACTCGCTTCTGGCGCAAAGGGCATCTCTTTATGCTCACCCTTCTCATTGCCGAGCTACACCCGCGCGCTTGCGGCCGGTGTGGCCGGAGCTCCAGGTCTGCGCCGGGCGGCCACTCCGCACCGGAAACGAGGGACATCGACGCCGCCCGGCACGCACCCGGCGATGAACCGTCACGCGCCATCCGCCGCTCCTGTCCTGCCCAAGCTGTAGCACCATTACGTATTTCCCCTTAATAGTATTTCGCTCCTTATGCGGCAGGTTGGGTCTCGCCCCGAACTCGTGGGATGGAGACCTACACCCGATGGCCAAGCAAGACGACAAAAGCGCGACCGACGTGAAGCGGAGTTCGAAAGCGGGCTTCTCGCGGGACCCCGCGGCGCAGCAAGTCGATGGGAATGCCGCGCGCCTGAGCCGCGAGCTGAGGCAGGGACTTGTGGAGAGGCTCGCCGCGCTGGGAGCCCAAGGCGAAACCTACAGCAGAGTGGTGGACCTGCTCAGGAGCAGCGCCAGCCGTCCGCAGCGCACGGAAAGAAGTTCTACCCCGCCGGGTCTTTCCTACAGCTCAAACATACATCGCTGGCGAGGCACCCGGCCATCCTAGCCGGTTCCGGCTGCCGTCCGGTTGCGGCTCCGCAGCCCCAAGCGGCCTCTTCCGGCCGGCATGGCCGCAGGACCGCTGCTCGCGCTCCAAAGCAAGTCCTGCCTCCGCCCAGCACGGCATTCCGCCGAAACACCGTTTGACCCCCAAGAACCGCCACGCAGAAGGATCTGAACCCATGCCGAACACCAAGCAGCAGACCAGGCGAAGCTCCACCGAGACGGCGCCTCAACAGGCTGGCGCCGTCCTTGGGGACGCTTCAAGAAATATCGGCGGTTCGCCGGCGCAGAGCGGCCCGGTCAACTACCGCGCCGCGTGGAGTTCCGGCCACGCGATGCAGCAAGCGGCTGGCCATGCCGAGGAGGCCGGGCGCAGGCTGTCCGAAGTCGTGCAGCAGGCCGCTGAGAACACACACGCGTTCATGGCCCTGCCCGCCACGTTCGGCAGCGGCCTGCTGCAGATGCACCAAGCCGCGGCAGGCCTCATCGGCGGCGTCATGCAAACCAACCTGCGCCTGGCGCAAGGAATGTTCCAAGCGATCGACTCCGGCGCCGTCATCGACATGCAGCGGCATTACGTGCGCGACCACGTGGGCGCCTTCACGGAAAGCGCCGCCAGCATCGTCCGCGCCGCACACCATGCGGCCGATGAAGCGTGGCGTCCGCTGGAAGCTCGGCTGGAGCAGCGCCTGCGGCAACTGCAGCAGGGCAAACAACAAGCGCAGCAGCATGCCCGGCGCGTCGCCGACATCATGAGCCCTGGCGCGCGCGTTGCGAGCCCGGAGGACACGGTGCAGCTGGCAGCGCGGATCATGCACGATGACGATGTCGGCGCGTTGCCGGTGGGTGAAAACGACCGGCTCGTCGGCATGGTGACCGATCACGACGTCGCGGCGCTAGTCGCCGATGCCCGTGACCCCGCGCAGACCAAGGTGCGCGAGGTGATGACCCCTGACGTGCGCTATGTTTTTGAAGACGAGGAGCCGCACCATGCGGCCTTGAACATGGCCGAGCAGCATGTCGTCCGGTTGCCCGTGTTGAACCGCAGCAAGCGCTTGGTCGGCGTGGTGTCGCTAGGAGATTTGACGGCCGAGGAGGTCATCGCATCGGCCGAAGCCCGTACGCCTGGCGTTCGCATGCACAAGGACGTTCATAGTGGAATGGCGGCTGAGTAGTGAATATGCTGGACGTGAGCCAACGTCAGGCACAGCACAGAAGCGTTAGTAGGCCACGGTGGCTTGTTAACTGGCCGGTCAAGCGGCGTCGTCTTGATGAAGCGGCCGTGGCCTCTCGGCTTCTGGCTTCGGGAGAAATGGGTCATGACCATCCGCAATCCCGTCAAGTGGGGCGTAGAGCAATTCAAGACAGCGGGCAGGGCCTTGTCATCGGCCGGGGATGGGTATCCGGCCAACGAGGGCAACCTGGGGCTCCCAGAGGTGTGCCGTATCAAGGCGGCTGACCTATGGGAGGTGCTGACCAAAGGGTATCGTCAAGTTGTCGGTTCTTGAGCTTGCCGAAGCGTCCTGGGCCGGTAGCGGGTCGTGATGACCACCCCCGCTCGCGACACTGTTGCACGGACCGGGCCGATGGCGTTGCGGGTTGGGTCGACGTAATAGGCTTG
>CAXTUQ010000432.1:0-5355 GCA_964247405.1 uncultured Acetobacteraceae bacterium | reverse complement strand
GGCGAAGCCGAGCCCGGCGATCAGGGCAGCAGCGCTCTCTGATCTTTTCGGGACCGACGCAACCATTGTCCGGTGCTCGTGTACTGCCAAGACGGCTTTTCACCTCACAGGCACATCAAGGCCATACAGAGACTTTCATACGCTGACAAGACGTTGCGATAACAGATAGAAAATGAGACTATGCCTCCGCTGTTCTCCTCCGGCTGTTCCACGCTTCATCGGTGATTGTTGGAATGGTGTCAGCTGCTACCTGGCCGCTTCGGCAACAGTTGAGAACGCTGCTGAATGGGCCAGCGCATAAGCGAGGACGACCTTCTTCAGCAAGTCGTCACCCGGCATGACAGGGTTGGTGGCAGCGGAACATCGTTTGTCCAGCGCGTCCCTTTGCTCCTTGGCCGCCTCGTACGCCGCCTGGTAGCTGTTGCCTCAAGCACGGGTCTGGCGCCTGTTGGACACAGGAACAAGCCGCGTCCCCCGCCTACTTCCATAACCGGATTATCGGCCTGGTGAGCTGTAAGTCACCGATTGAGATGTCGCTCTTCTCACCGGCAAAGATGTTCTGGCTGGCATCCTGCCGTGAGCAGGATGGAGCAGCTATCCGTGTGAATTTTGCCTGCTGCATCCTACTGCACCACAAGCAGTGATGCACCTCCTTGCCCTACCATCTGCCCCGGCGCTGGCCGGCCTGCTACTGATCGCCGTCACAGCAGTTGCCACGCTCCACATCGCCCGTCACTGGCATTAGGCCGCAAGTGGGACGGGGCGCGCCTCGTCAGCTCTGCCGAGCCGCTAGGAAACGCGCTGAGGCTGTGCAGTCTCCGGGATGGGAACCTCCGCCGAGCATCAGCGGTCACCGGGCCGTAGGCTGCTGGATTTGGACGCTGCCATCCTTGTATCCGGTCCTATTTTGCATGCGCTATGATCCTGTCTTCACGAGGATCGAGCCAATTCTTTGCCTGAGAGCGTTGCAACAGATCAGCAACGTCGCTGGCGGGGCACGGCCGGCTGAGCAGGTAGCCCTGCACCTCCGTGCAGCATTCGATGCGCAGGTGTGCCAACTGCTCTTGGGTCTCGACACCCTCCGCCGTCGTCATCATGCCTAGGCTGGCGCCCAAGCCGGTCACGGCGCGCACAATGGCGATGGAGTCCGGTTTCGCGCACAGGTCGCGGATGAAGGACTGGTCGATCTTGATCTTGTCGAACGGAAAGCTTCGCAGATAGCTGAGCGACGAGTAGCCGGTGCCGAAATCGTCCATGGCGATGCGCACCCCCAAACCGCGCAGATCGTGCAGCGTCGCCAAGGTTGCCTTGTTGTTCTGCAGCAGCACCGACTCCGTGATCTCAAGCTCTAGCCGGCGTGCTGGCAAACCGGATCGGTCCAGGGCATCGGTGACGGCCTGCACCAAGTTACTGCTCTTGAACTGCACTGGGGACAAGTTGACGGCGACCTTGATGCTCCCCGGCCAACTGGCTGCCTCCGTGCAGGCCTGGCTCAGCGCCCACTCGCCCAACGGCACGATGAGCCCGATCTCCTCGGCAACCGGGATGAACTCGGCCGGGTTGACGAGGCCGTGGGTGGGGTGGCGCCAACGCATCAGCGCCTCGAAGCCGCAGATCTGGTTGGACGTGAGGTCCAGCAAGGGCTGGTAGAACAGCTCGAACTCGCCTGCGGCCATCGCGCTGCGCAGATCGAGTTCGAGCGCACGGCGGGCTTGTAGGCGAATGTCCATCTCGGGCTCAAAAAACCGGTAGGTTCCGCGGCCTTCAAGCTTGGCGCGATACAGCGCTATGTCGGCGTTCTTAAGCAACACGTCCGGAAGGGCGCCGTCATTCGGCGCAAGCGCCACGCCCACGCTCGTGCCAATGACCACATGATGCCCGTCGAGGCCGTAGGGCTGGCTGAGCACGTCCACGATGCGGCGGGCCAGCAGCTCAACGTCCGCAGGAGAGTCCAACCCGACCTGCACGACCGCGAACTCGTCGCCGCCGAGACGGGCAACCGTGTCCACCTCCCGCACACAGGCCTGCAGGCGGTCCGCGACGGCTTGCAGCAGGGCGTCCCCGGCCGGATGCCCCAAGGTGTCGTTGACCGCCTTGAAGCGGTCGAGGTCAAGGCACAGCACCGCGGCCTGTGCCCCGCGGCCGACCTGGGCCAGGGCCTGCCCGACCCGTTCATGGAACAGCACCCGGTTGGGCAGCCGGGTCAGGCCGTCGTGACGCGCCAGGAAGACAGCCCGCTCCTCGGCACGCCGACGCTCGCTGACGTCCTCGTAGGTTGCGACCCAGCCACCCTCGGCCGTGGGCTCATACGAGACGGCCACCATGCGTCCGTCGCCGATCGCCTGCAGCTCCGACCCGCTTTTCCGTGTGGCGAGACGGGCCGACCACGCGCTGGACAGCGTGTCCACGCACGCGCCCGAGGGCAGGTGCCCAGCACCGTACATGGCTTCCAGCACATCGCGGAAACCGCATCCGGCCGCGACGCGCTCGGGAGACAGGCCGTAGATCTCGTGAAAGCGCTGGTTGACCACCAGAAGCCGCTCTGCCCCGTCGTATAGGCAAAGGCCTTGCGACATGCTGCTCAAGGCAGCGTCGAACCGGCCATTGGTCTGGCGCAGCTCTTCCTCGCGCCGCTTGAGCGCGGTGATGTCGCTGGTGATCGCGACAAAGCCGCCGTCCTGCGTCAAGCTGCGGCTGACACGCACCCAGCGCCCGTCGGCAAGCTGCACCTCCGGCGCGTTCTCGGCATCCGCCTCCAGCACGGCCATGGTGCCTGTGGCCGCTGCAAACGGGTCGAAAGCCGCACCAGGCTGGAGCAGCTCATTTGCGATCGGGAAGAAACGGGCCATTTGCGAGTTGACGATGACGAGGCGCCCGGCACTGTCGACCAGCACGATGCCTTCGCTGGAGCTTTCGAGGGCGGCGACGAGCCGGTTCTGCGCCGATCGACGCTCTTCGACCTCAAGCTCCACGATCGCCTGCACGCGGCTTCGCATCAGCTCGGCCGCGGCGAAAAGCTGACCCAGTTCGCTGCTGCCCCCATCGGGAAGGGCGAGGTCCAGCGTTCCCGCGCCGATGCTTTCCATTGCCGACGCCAAGCGCCGGGTCGAGCGCGTGATGCTGAGGACGAGCCCGGTCGCGACCGACGATCCCAGCAGGCAAGCGGCTGCCGTGGCCCACAGGACCGTTGTCCGCAATCTTGCTTGGGCATGCGCAGCTTCCGCCCGGCGTTGCTGGCGTTCGGCAGCGATCGCCAAGGCTGCTTCCTCGTTCGCTGCGGCCAGGCGGTCCGAAACCGCCGAAAGTTCGGCAAGCCGCTCCCCTCGTCTTTGCAAAGCGACGTCCAACTGGTCGGTCGCCGTCGTGAGCGCATCGAGCGCCTCGGCCGTCACGGCGGACAGGCGCTGAATCCGAGGCGGACTGCCGACTACGTTGAGCGATCCATCGAGCAACGCCCTGGCCCTCGCTGCCTCGGACGTCGCGGTGCCTGCCGAGGCGCCATCGTCCGCTCGGCTGAAGCGCGCTGAAGCAGCAACAGCGCGCGACACCGCCGAGAGCATCGCAGCGGCCGGTTCGCCGAGGCTGCGGTTGCCGGTTCGGGACGCAGCCTCCGCGAGTGTCGTGGCGCTGGTGCCGAGTACGGCTGCGGCGTTGTCCAGCAGGGCCACCGCTGCCCTGCGCAGCTCGATCGCCTCCGAGACGGACAGCAGCTCGGCGCGGATTTGCTGGACCAGAACGAGCCTGTCCAGCGCCATATTGGCCGCTTTGCCTCCTGCCGCCGTCGCCGCACGCTCAAAGCGGCTCATTGCGCCTTCAAGTGCCTGTTTTTCTGCAGTGCCTCCGGTCCGAAGGTAATCGACCACCTCTAGGCGCAGTTCCACCAGCGCCGTTCGGGCTGCGCCGCCCTGCTGCGCTGAGAGCTGGCTCGCCGCGTCGGCCTGCAGCGCGCGTTCCAGTTCACCGCTCACCTGCGCAACCGTAAACGAAACGGCAACCAGGAGAGCAAGCACAAGCGCTATGCCGACAAGGATGCGCGCCCTTATGGAACTGAGCGGGTGCATGGCGCGGGACAGCCCGTTGTGAGTACCGACGCCCGCCCCGTTCACGTCTGAACAGCTCTGATGCGGGCTGCCCGATCCGAGCCAAGCCGCCGGGCTGCCGCTTCCAGGGCAGGGGCGGCAGCGGCGGCAAGGGCGGTGTGGTCCACGTCCTCGATAATGGTCATGCCAGCCGCGCGCAGTTGCTCGACCCCTTCGCGCTCACCCTGGGAGGCCGTGTCGCGTGACGCTTGTGCCCCAATGCGGGCACACGCCGACAAGGCTGCGCGTTGCGCGTCGTCCAGATCCTCCTGCAAGTCGGACGAGGCAACGAAAAACGCGGCACTATAGGCGTGCGCCGTCATGCTGAGGCAGCTCTGGACGTGTTCGAAATGCGCCGCGACGATCGTCGCCACCGGGTTCTCCTGAGCCTCGAAGCGGCCAGTGCGCAACGCCTCGAACACCTGCGGGAAGGGCAGCGTCTCTGGCGCGGCCCCAAGGGCGCGGAAGCCCTCCACCATCACCTCGGATTGCGGCACCCGGATGCGTAAGCCTTGCAAGTCGGACGGCGCCCGGACCGGCTTGCCTGCCGTGACGTGCCGCACGCCGTTCTCTCCCCAGGCGAGCAGGTGCAGGCCCTTGGCCCGAAGCGGGATTACGAACTCCTGGCCGATTGGGCCGTCGAGCGTTGCACGCGCATGAACGGTGTTGCGGAACAGGAACGGGGCATCGAGCAGCCCCAGTTCCGGTACCTGGCCAGCGACAACGTTCGACGTTGCAAACACCAGGTCGAGCGCCCCGGACGCACAGGCCTTGACCATCTCGACCTCGCTGCCGAGTTCGCCGTCTGGATGCACTTCAATCTGCAGAACGTTGTCGAGCACCGGTGTGGCCGCCATGGCCTCCGCGAATGCGCGGCAGGCTTGTCCCAACGCGGACGCGAGTGGGGTAACAACCCCGATCCGTATGACGCGTTTGAACCCGCCAGCCCTCGCGGACTTTGCAGTGATGCACGGCGTCCCCAAAACCAGGGCGGCAGTGCCGTGGACAAAGCGACGCCGGCTGAGAGCGGCCACGAGAACCAATCCTTGGTTATAATCTCCAGTTGATTATAGCAGGCTAATAAGAAACTTCAGTTAGATTGTGTTAACGCTGGGATCGTTGCAACGGGTTGGTTGCCGAACGTCGTTTGCACTTTCCTGTGCACCCCTGCCGACCGCGTGCTACGGGGTTCACACATTTGACTGGGCGTCGAGGGCGAAGCCGGCGGCCATGGCCGCGAATTGCGCCCATCCGGCGCGCATGGTCTTGGGTCCGG
>CAXTUQ010000431.1:0-5385 GCA_964247405.1 uncultured Acetobacteraceae bacterium | reverse complement strand
GGCCCATGCCGGCGGCCTTGCGCAAGGCCAAGGTCACATTGCCCAGCGCCGTCATGTGCGGGTAAAGGTTGAAGGACTGGAACACCATGCCGATGCGCCGCCGCAGCCGGTTGAGGTTTGTGCGCCGGTCCAGGAGGTCCGTGCCGTCCACGGTGATCGCGCCGCTGTCCGGCACCTCCAGCCGGTTCAGGCAGCGCAGCAGCGTCGATTTGCCAGAACCGGACGGGCCGATGACGAACACGGCCTCGCCCCGCGCCGCCACCAGATCGACGCCGCGCAAGACGTGCAGCGGGCCGAAATGCTTGTGGACGCCGTGGGCGGCGATCAACGCGGGCGCCTCACGGGCAGCTCAGCGCGTGCGGCGCCGGGTCGTAGCCGGGCATGCCGGGCACGCCGTAGCCGGGTTCGACGACGCGCTCCAGGTCGTCCGCGGCCGGGGGAACGCCGAACCACTTCTGGCTGAGCTTGGCGAGGCTGCCGTCCTGCTTCATGCAGGACAGGGCGTCCTGGACCTGGTTGCGCAGCGCGGCCTCGTCCTTGCGGAACGGGGCGGCCCAGGCGGCGCGGGTTTCCTCCACGATGAAGTCCGGCTGGAACTGCGGCAGCTTGGTCGCGGCATAGCGGATCACGGCGTTGCCGCCCAGGTTGGCCGCCGCGCGCCCGGCCAGCACCGCCTGCACCGCGTCGGACTGCGAGTCGTAGGCCTGGGCGGTGAAGCCGTACTTGGCGGCATTGGCCGCGGCCCAAGCGTCGTAGGCGCTGCCCTTGTTCACCGTGATGACCTTGCCGCGCAGGTCGTCCAGCGAGGCGATAGACGGCGTGCCCTTCTTGATGCCGAACTGGTATGCGGTCCACATGTAGCCGCCCGTGAACAGCAGGTTCTCGGCGCGCTCCTTTGTCACCGTGGTGGGCGCGGCGAGGAAGTCGTAGCGCCCGGCGTCCAGCGCGGGGATAAGGCCGGAGTAGCTGGCGCTGTCGATGGTGATCGGGCGCCGCAGGCGGTGCGCGACCTCCGTGAATAGATCCACGCTGAAGCCCTGCACGCCGCCGGTCAGGCTGGGGAACGCGAACGGCGCGAAGGTGCCATCGACGGCGGTGCGCAACGGCGCGCCGTCCTGGGCCTGCGCGGCCCCGGCGAGCAGGCAAAGAAGGATGGCGCGGCGGAATGCCTGCATGAAGGGTCGGCTCCTGTTGGGTTGACGGGATCGGGGCTTGCAAGAACGATGCCCCATGCCGCGCATCCTTGTCATCAACCCCAACAGCTCCGCCGCCTGCAGCGCCGGCATCGACGCCGCCGTGGCGCCGCTCCGCACGCCCGGCGGACCCGCCATCGACGTGCTGAGCGTCCCGGACGGCCCGCCCGCCATTCTGAGCTGGCGCGACTGGCACGCGGCCGTGGAGCCGATGTGCCGCCTGGCGGAGCGCGAGGCCGCCGACGCGGTCGTGATCGCCTGCGCCTCCGACCCCGGGCTGGAAGCGATGCGGGCGGCGCTTCCTTGCCCCGTGCTGGGCGTGTTCCGCTGCGCCGTCGCCGCGGCGGTCGCCCGGGCCGAGCGGTTCGGCGTGGTCGCCATCGTGGATGCGAGCATCGGCCGCCACGCCCTCGCATTGCGATCCATGGGCCTTGAGTCGCGGCTGGCCGGCGAGGTGGCGCTGAACGTGTCCATGGACGCGCTGCTCGACCCGGCGGCGGCGCGCGGCCGGCTGATCGACGCGGCGTGCCGCCTGGTCCGGGGCGGCGCGGGCGCGGTGGTGCTGGGCTGCACCGGCATGGCCGGGCACCGGGCGGCAATGGAGCAGGCGGCCGGCGTGCCGGTGGTCGAGCCGTGCCAAGCCGGCGTCGCGATGGCGCGGCTGGCGCTGCTGGGAGAGGGCACTACGTCGCCGTCCACTCCGGCGGCGCCACCGCGCCTACCTGCCCGGTGATGCGGCCGTATGCTTCCGGGCGCCGGTGTCGGTCAAAGGCGAAGATGGTGGTGCGCCCCAGGGTGCAGCGGTCCAGGTCGCAATCCGCGGTGATCAGCTCGTCGTCCCAGGTCGTCGCCTGCGCCAGGATCTCGCCCTGCGGATTGACGATGATCGAGTGGCCGAACAGCTCGCACCCGTCCTCCACCCCGGCCTTGGCGGTGGCGACGGCGTAGGTGGCGTTCTGGTACGCGCCGGCCTGGATCGTCAGGTGGCTATGGAACACCCGGAGGTGGTGCGCCTCGAAGCCCTGGCCGTCCTGGTTGGTGCTCGGCGTGTTGTAGCCCAGCATCACCAGCTCGACCGATTGCAGGCCCAGCTCGCGCCATGCCTCCGGCCAGCGGCGGTCGTTGCAGATCATCAGCCCGGCGTTCACCGGCACGCCACCCAAGGGCGCGCGCACCACGGGGAAGCCCAGGTTGCCCACGTCGAAATACCGCTTCTCCAGGTGCTGCACCTGGCGTGCCGGGTCATACTCGGCGTGGCCGGGCAGGTGGACCTTTCGGTATTTCAGCATGACCTCGCCGGCCGGGTTGACCAGGATGGCGGTGTTGAAATGCCGCCCCTCTGGCGTGCGCTCGGCGTAGCCCAGGTGGAAGGCGATGCCGGTGCGCCGGGCCGCGTCGAACAGCGGCGCGGTCTCGTTCGACGGCATGGCGGTCTCGAACCAGTGGTCCGCCTCGGCCCGGTCCGCGTGGTAGTGGCGGGGGAAGAAGGTGGTCAGTGCCAGCTCGGGGAACACCACGACCTGGACGCCGCGGGCATGGGCACGCTCCATCAGCCGCACCATGCGGTCCACGGCGGCGGCGCGAGGCTCGGCGCGCTGGATGGGGCCGAGCTGCGCGGCGGCGACGGTGACGACGCGGGGCATTACTGGGCGGCCTCATCGAGCGCCGGAGGCACGGCGCCGGTCTGTGCGGCGATGGCGCCGTACCATTCGGGGCGGCGGTGGGCGGCGAAGTTGAACATTTTTTCTTTCCCTTGGCGGCACGCATCAAGGTGGCATACGGCCAGCACTACCTCGTCCCCCAGGCCCGCCGCTTCCGCCACGATCACGCCGTTGGGGTCCACGATGCAGGAGCCGCCGATTAGGCCTGCCCCGTCCTCGGTCCCGGCCTTGGCGACGGCCACCGCCCAGGTCGCGTTCATGTAGGCATTGGCCTGGACCACCAACTTGGAATGGAACGTGCGCAGCGCCTCGTTTTCCGTGGCGCCGCCATTCGGGTCGTAGGCGGCGGAGTTGTAGCCGCAGCACACCAGCTCGACCCCTTGCAGCCCCAGCACCCGCCACGCCTCCGGCCAGCGGCGGTCGTTGCAGATCAGCATGCCAAGCACGCCGCCGCCGAGCGACGCCGGGCCGCGCCAGGCGGGGAAGCCGCGATCGCCATAGGCGAAGTAGCGTTTTTCCAACTGCTGGAACCGGTCGCCGGGCCGCGGCTCGACCGAGCCGGGCAGGTGGACTTTGCGATATGTGCCGAGCGTGCGTCCGTCGGGCGCGACCAGGACCGCGCTGTTGAACAGCTTGTCTCCGGCGCGCTCGGCATAGCCGATGCTGAAGCCCACGCCGAGGTCGCGCGCCCGGTCGAACAGCGGCTGCACCGCCGGGTTCGGCATAGCGGGTTCGGTGAACGGGTCCAATTCCTCGGGCGTTAGCAGCCAGCGGGGGAAGAAGGTGGTGAAGGCGAGTTCGGGGAACGCCACCAGCCGCGCGCCGCGCGCCGCTGCCTGCTCCAGCAGCGCCACGATGCGATCCATGGTTTGGGCGCGGCTGTCCGCGCGCTGCACCGGACCCATCTGCGCCGCGGCCACGGTGACGGTCCGCGCCATCAGCGTGCGCCCCGCGCGACGAACCGGCCCGTGCCGGGTTCGGCCAGCACGGTCTCGCCGTCCCACGCCACCCGGCCGCGCAGCAGCGTCGCGGCCACCCGGGCGCGCATCGGGCGGCCGTGGTAAGGCGACCAGCGCAAGTCCGGGCGGTCCTGGATCGAGGCCTCGTCGAAGGCGAACCGCCCGGGTTCCAGCACCAGCAAATCCGCGTCCTTGCCGGGCGCGATGACGCCCTTGCGCCCGTCCAACCCATGGTGCCGCGCCGGGCGCTCGGCGCAATAAGTGGCCATGATCGTGGGTGGCAAGCCGCGTTCCTCCAGCAGGGTGTACATCAGCGGCGCGAAGCTCTGCAAGCCGACCAGCCCGGCGCCGCAGGCGAAGATGTCGGCAAACCCCTTGCGGTCCGCCGGCCAGGGGGCGTGGTCGGTGGACACATAGGCAACCTGGTCCGCCAGCAGCGCCGCCCACATCCGCTCCACCTCCGCCGCCGTGCGGAACGGCGGGTTGCATTTGCCGCGCCCGCCGAGGCGCACGAGGTCCTCCTCCGTCATGCACAGGTATTGGATGCACGCTTCCCCGGTGGCCTGCCCGCCCGCGGCGCGGAACGCCTCGGCAATGGCGAAGCCGCGGGCGACGGAGGAATGGGCGATGTGGACATGCGCCCCCGTCGCCAGCCCGATCTCGAAGATTTCGTTGTCCGCCAGCGTTTCCGCCAGCGGCGGGCGGGTGCGGCAATGCATGATCGCCTCCGTCAGCCCGGCGGCGCGGGCCTCCGCGGTCAGGCGCTCGACCAATTCCTGGTCCTCGTTGTGCACGGACACCGGCAGCCCCGTCCGCGCGATGGCGGCGAACGCCTCGATCATGGTCGGGCGGTCGATGCGGGGAAAACGCACCGGGTCGTATTCATAGGTCGAAAGCTTGAAGGAGCACACGCCGCCCGCCGCCAGCCCGGCAATCGCGTCCACGCCGCCGTGCTTGGCGATGGTCCCATACAGCGCGACATCGACATGCGCCGTCCGGTTCACCCAGCCGATCTTCTCCGCCAGCACCGCCGCGTCCGTCACCGCCTGCGGCACGTCATAGGGCATGTCCACGCAGGTCGTGACGCCCCCGGCCGCGGCCGAGCGGGTCGCGCCCTCGATGCCCGGCCAGCCGATGGCGGAGCTGGTGTGCATGTGCCCATCGACGAGGCCGGGCAGCACCAGCTTGCCGGCGTAGTCCAGCACCGTGGCGGCTTGCGGGGCTTGGCCCTCGCCCACGGCGGCGATCCGCTCGCCCGTGATGGCGATCCAACCGTCCGGAATCACCTTCGCCGAGGTGACGACCGTGCCGTGGACCAGGCTGTCATGCATGGGTCATGTGTCTCCAATCGGCCCCATGCTACCGGGCCGAGCCGGCGGTGTGAACAGGCCGGCGCTACGGTGCCAGCAGGGCGCGGGCCTGCCCCAGCAGGGCGCCATCGGGCCGGCGCAGCGCGTCCAGCACGGTGAAATGGTCGGCGCCGGGCACCGGCAGCAGGGCGCCGGGCCGGTGCTGGGCGGCGCGGAGGGCGTGCAGCGCGCGGCTGTCGGCGCCCCGCGCCGGCAGTTCGGC
>CAXTUQ010000430.1:0-5400 GCA_964247405.1 uncultured Acetobacteraceae bacterium | reverse complement strand
GCCTGGCGGGTGTTGGGGTTGGCGAGCAGGAGCCTCATTCGCTGGCGCCCTCCGATCCGACCATGCCGCGCAGGCGGGCGGCGACCGCGGCGAATGGGGGCGTGCCGGCCACGCGCGGGCGCGGCAGCGCGACCGCGACCTCCGCCAGGAGCCGCCCCGGGCGCGGCGTGAGCACCAGGATGCGGTCGGCCAGGAACACCGCTTCCTCGATGCTGTGGGTGACGAACAGCACGGTGGTGCGCTGCCCGGCCCAGATCGACAGCAGCTCCGCCTGCAAGTGGCCGCGGGTCTGCGCATCAAGCGCGCCGAACGGCTCGTCCATCAGCAGCGCCTGCGGCCGGGTGGTGAGCGCCCGGGCGATGCCGACGCGCTGGCGCATGCCGCCCGACAGCTCGTGCGGGTAGCGCCCGGCGAATTCAAACAAGCCCGTCAGGTCCAGCATCTCCTCCGCCCGGTCCCGGCGCGCGGCCCGGGCGACGCCCCGCGCCATGAGGTTGAACTCGACGTTGCGGCGGACGGTCATCCAGGGAAACAGGCCGTGGTCCTGGAACACGATGCTGGTCGCGGGCGACGGCCCGTCCAGCTCCCGCCCGGCCACGACGATCTGCCCGGCCGTGGGCCGCTCCAACCCGGCGACCATCTGCAGCAGCGTGCTCTTGCCGCAGCCGGACAGGCCGAGCAGGCAAACGAACTCGCCCTCCGCGCAACGCATGTCGATGCCCCGCAGCGCCTCGACTTCGGCCCCCTTGCCCGCATAGGTCTTGCCCACGCCGACGCACTCGACGAACGCGCTCAAGTGGGGGCCGCTCAACCCGGACTCGCGACCAGGCCTTCCTGCCACCGGCAGGCGCGCGCCCGCAGCCGGCGCACCGATTGGTCGGCCAGCAGCCCGATGGCGCCGATGACGACGATGCCGGCGAAGAAAAGCTCGGAGCGCAACGTCATCACCGCGTACAGTAAAAAATAGCCGAGGCCCGACTTCACCGCGATCATCTCCGCCGTCACCACCGTCAGCCAGCCGCCGCCAATCGCCAGCCGCAGCCCGGTGAAGATCGACGGCAGCGCCGCCGGCAGCACGATGTCGCGCAGCACCAGCAGTTCCCCGGCCCGCGCCGACGCCGCCACTTTCAGCAGGGTGCGCTCGATCCCGCGCACGCCGAAGATGGTGTTCAGCAGCAGCGGCCACAGCGCGGAAACGAAGATCAGCACGATGGCCGGGGTGTCGCCGATGCCGAAGAACAGCATGGCGAGCGGGATCAGCGAGATCGGCGGCACCGACCGGAACGCCTGGATTGACCAGTCCGTCAGCCGGTCGAGCCGCCTGTAGCGCCCGATCAGCAAGCCGAGCGGCACCGCCACGACGAACGCCAGGCCCACCCCGATCAGCACGCGCAGTATGCTCGCCCCCGCATTGGCGGCGATCACCGGCCCCCATTGCACGAACGCCCCCGCCACCTTGCCCGGCGATGGCAGCAGCACCGGCGGGTAGAGCTTCGCGCTCACGGCGACTTGCCACAGCCCGATCAAGGCGAGGATGGGCAGCAGCCCGACCAACCGCCCGGCGTGCCGCGCCATTCAAAGAAAGCTCGTGTTGATGAACTCGGCCCAGTTCGGCGCCTGATCCAGCATCTTGTCGGCCAGCATCATGTCCGCGAGCGACCGCAACCCGCCCTGGAAAGCCTCCCCGCTGTCCGCGTTGAAGAACAGGTTCTTCGTGCTGGCCTCGGCGACGTTGCGGTCGATGTTGAACTGCCTGACCGTGGTCTCGACGGCGATGGACGGGTCGGTTCGCATCCGCTCCGTGGCCTTCACGTGCGCGCGCACCAGCGTGCGGACCAGGTCCGGCTCCCGGGCGACGAGGCCGGCGCTGGCGACGAAGCCGAGGTTGGTCTTGCCCATCGGCGTGTCGTAGGGCACCCACAGCTTCTGCCCGAACCCGTTCAGCTCGGCGAACGTCGCATACGGCTCGAAGCAGCAGATCGCGTCCACGCTGCCGCGTGCCAGCGGCACCGGCTGGTCCTGGTTGTCGAGGAACAGCAACTCGACCTGGTCGGCGATGCCCTCGTGCCGCAGCTTCCAGTTCAGGCTGACGAGCGCGATGGAGCCGTTCTGCACGCCGATCTTCTTGCCGCGGAGCTGGGAAAAGCTGGTGATGCCGGGCCGGGCCAGCATCATCCAGCCGCCGTCGCAGCCATTCGCCAGCACCGACATCGGAAAGCCCTTGGTCGCGACCTGCATGGTGGCCGACAGCCCGCCGTTGCCGACATCCACGCTGCCGGACGCCACCGCCTGCATCCGCTGCACGAGGCTCGGGAAGGTGATGACCTCGGCATCAATCCCCTCCGGCCGCAGCAGGCCGGGCATGAGGAACATCGCGTTGGTCGTGGTGGTGAACGCCGACCCCAGCTTCACTTTTCGTAACGCCTGTCCCAGCGAGCGGCATGGAACCAGCGCGGGCGCCGCCAGGGCGGCGGCGGAAGCGAGAAGGGCACGGCGGCGGAGCATGGATGGGTCCTTGAGGCTGCGGGCACCGTCGAGGGCGACAGGCTATCACCCCAAGTCATGCAAGCCTCTTGCCACCGAGGCGGTGCCCCCGCCTAACGGAACGGCCCGTTCAGCCGGACAATCGCCAGGTTGAGCCAGGACGCGAAGCTGACCCAGAGCAGATAAGGCACGATCAGCACGCTGGCCCAGGTGGAGAACCCGGCCAGCCCGATGATGAGCGCCAGGCACGACAGCCAAAGGAACACGACCTCGAACAGCGCCCAATCCGGACGCTTCAAGCGGAAGAACAGCGGACTCCAAAGGAAATGGAACAGCCCGTTCGCCGCGAACAGCAGCACGACCTGCAAGCGCCCAGCGGCGTCGGGCGCGGCCTCCCAGGCGAGCGCGCCGGACCAGGCGGCCATGCCGAGAATCAACGTCCAGGCCGGGCCGAACGCCCAATCGGGCGGCTGCCACGTCGGCTTGCGCAGCGCGCGGTACCACGGCCCGATCTCGGTCGCCAACCCGCCGGCCCCGGCCAGCAACAAGGCCGCCAACGCCGCGACGGCGATGGTCCAAATCATCGCCGACCCTTTCTGGAGGCCGCCGACGCACGCACGCTCTCAAACTCCGGCATCCGCGCCGTCTCCCCGCCATCCGTGATCCCAGCGCCGCAAGCGGCGCCTCGATCACATGGGAAAGCAGGGCCTGGAACAACAGGCCGCCCAGCAGGTCAGGCGAACACGTCCCGCGGGCTGTCGGCGCGCAGGCTGTCCCCGAGTTCGAGCGCAGCCCGGCGCACGTCCGCCCGCAGGCACTCCAGGCTGCGCTTCAGCAGGAAGCTGCCGTCGGCGCGCGCCACCAGGCCCGTGAGGATCACCCGGCCATCCGGCAGCAGCTTCGCATGGCCGCCGATCGGCGTGCGGCACGACCCGTCGAGCGAGGCCAGCAGCGCCCGCTCTCCCGCGGCCATGCAGCGTGCGTCCACATCCTCGATGGCGCCCAGCAAATGCTGCAGCTCGGTGTCGACGGCCCGGACGGTGATGCCGACGATGCCCTGGCACGCCGACGGCACCATCACCGCCGGGTCGATCACGACGGAGGCCTCGTCCTCCAGCCCCAGCCGCCTCATGCCGGCCAGCGCCAGGAAGGACGCCGCGAAGTCGCCGCGCCGCACCTTGTCGAGCCGCCCGTGCACATTGCCGCGGATGTTCTGGATCACGAGGTCGGGCCGGGCGTGCAGCAGTTGCGCGGCCCGGCGCACGCTGCTCGATCCCACGGCGGCGCCATGCGGCAGGGCGGCGTAGGGGTCGTCTTCGGACGCCGCGCCGTCGGAAGCCTCGCAATCCGGTCCCAGGATCAGCGCGTCGCGCGGGTCCTCGCGCTTGAGCACGCAGGCCAGCACGATGCCCGGCGGCAACTCGGTTTCCAGGTCCTTCAGGCTGTGCACCGCGAAGTCGATGCGGCGGTCCAGCAGGGCCTCATGGATCTCCTTGGCGAACAGGCCCTTGCCGCCGATGTCGGCCAGGCGCTCCCCCGTGCTCTGCGTTGCGTCGCCCGTGGTGCGGATCGCGTGCTCCTGGAACACGTCCATGCCGCGCAGCACCGGGCAGAACTGGCTAAGCAGCGCCAGGAACGCCCGGGTCTGCACCAGCGCCAAGGGCGACGCGCGGGTGCCGACGCGCAGCGGCAGGCCGGGGTGATGCGGCCGGACGGACGGGACCGCCCGGGCGCGCCGGGCCGTCGCGGCCTGGGCGGCTGCTTGGGCGCGCAGGCAGGCCTCCGGCCGCTCGGCCAGGGAGGCGGTGTGCCCGTCGTCGAGTTGGTCCGTCGAGAACTCCATGCTCACTCCCCTAAGCGTGTCTTGTTGTTGCGGCGGGCGCTCCCGCGCCGGCATTGAAACAGGCAGGCATTGGTCAAACGGGCGCATTGAGGCGCACCACGGCGAGGTTCAGCGCGCCCGCAAACGTCACCCAGGCCAGGTACGGCACCAGCAGCCATCCCGCCGCGTGCGAAACCGAGGCGGCTGCGGCAATCAGCACGATGATGGACAGCCAGAACGCCACCACCTCGATCAGCGCCCAGTCGGGCCGCTGGAAGTGGAAGAACAGCTCGCTCCACGCGACGTTCAGCAGCGCGTTCAGCGCGAACACGCCGACGATGCGCAGGCCCTGCTCGCGGTCCCGCGCGGCGTTCCACGCCTTCACGCCCGCCAATGCGATCAGGCCGTAGATCAGCGTCCACGCCGGGCCGAACAGCCAATCCGGCGGCTGCCATGACGGCTTGCGCAGCGCATAGTACCAAGGTCCGAGATCGGTCGCCGATGCGCCCAGCCCGGCGACCACGACGGCCGCCAGCGCCGCGACGGCAACTGGCCGCCAGGCCCGGGCGACACTCGTCATGCCCGCGCGATCCCGAGCAACTGCGCCGTGTCCTTGAGGAAAATCCGCAGGTGCGCCATGGGATCGCGCCGCACCAGCTTCTTGTTCATGTAGGATTCCCAGGTCAGCCGCTGCACGTCCGGGTCCCGGCACATCTTGACGAACTTCTCCCGGCGGCTGTCGCTCGAGTACCAGAACCACTGCATCATCCCGAGAATCCAGAACACCCGGCCATGCGCCGCCATGAACCGCTTGCGCGCCAGCCGCAGCGAGCGCACGTCCCCGGTTGCGCACAAGGCCTCCACCGCCTCCGCCGCCAGCCGCCCGCCGAGCATCGCGTAGTAGATGCCCTCCCCCGAGGCCGGCGCGACCACGCCCGCCGCGTCCCCGGCCAGCACCACGTCGCGCCCGTTGTCCCAGCGCCGCATCGGCCGCAGCGGGATCGGCGCGCCCTCCCGCCGGATCGTCTCCAACCCGTCGAGGCCCACCGCCTTGCGCAGCGCGCCGATCGCCGGGCGCACACCGACCCCTTGGC
>CAXTUQ010000429.1:0-5407 GCA_964247405.1 uncultured Acetobacteraceae bacterium | reverse complement strand
TGCACGCCCGGCTCGCGCAGGCCGACCCGGCGACCGCGGCGACGCTGTGCCCCAGCGACGGGCAGCGCCTGGCCCGGGCGTGGGAGGTCTGGCGCGGCACCGGGCGGGGCCTCGCAGCCTGGCACGCAGGGGCCAAGGCGACACCGGCCTGGTCCTTTCGGATGATGCTGCTCGACCCGCCGCGTGATACGTTGCGGCATGCGATTGAACAGCGGTTCACGGCGATGCTGACGGACGGCGCGTTGCAGGAAGCGGCGGCACTGCTGGCGCTTCGTCTCGACCCGGCGCTGCCGGCGCTGCGCGCGCACGGCATGCCGGAGCTGTCGGCACATCTTCGCGGGGAGCTGACGCTGGAACAGGCGAAGCGCCGCACGATATTGGTGACGGGGCAGTACACCAAGCGCCAGGCGGCATGGTTCCGGCACCGCGCCATCATCGCCCCGTGCGCCACGCATACGATCCATGCGCGATTTGCGGACAGAACGCAATTTTCGGAAAGCGTTTGGTGTGGTTTAATGCGTTTCATTATGTTAAAGGATCGGCGCGGCGCATCAGACGGTGCGCCGCCCGGCCCATCGGGAGTGACCACATGACCGCCATCCAGCAGCAGTCCGGCGCCGAGATCCTGCTCCGCGCGCTCCGCGACCAGGGCGTCGAGGTGATCTTCGGCTACCCCGGCGGCGCGGTGCTGCCGATCTACGACGCGATCTTCCAGCAGAACAGCATCCGCCACATCCTCGTGCGGCACGAGCAGGCGGCGGTGCACGCGGCGGAAGGCTACGCGCGCAGCACCGGCAAGGTCGGCGTGGTGCTGGTGACGAGCGGGCCGGGTGCCACCAACGCGGTGACGGGCCTTGTGGACGCGCTGATGGACAGCATCCCGGTGGTGTGCATGACCGGCCAGGTGCCGACGCACCTGATCGGCAACGACGCGTTCCAGGAAGCGGACACCACGGGGATCACCCGCGCCGCCACCAAGCAGAACTACCTGGTCCGCCAGTCGGAGGACCTGGCCCGCACGGTGCACGAGGCGTTCTACATCGCCCGCAGCGGGCGGCCCGGCCCCGTGCTGATCGACCTGCCCAAGGACATCCTGATCGCGCCGGCGCCGTACCAGCCTGCCTCGGCCGAACCGCACCGCAGCTACCGCCCGGCCACCGAACCCGACCCGGCCCGCATCAAGGAGGCGGTGCGGCTGCTGAAGGGGGCCAAGCGCCCGGTCGTGTACAGCGGCGGCGGCGTCATCAACGCGGGCGAGGCCGCGTCGGACGCGCTGGTCGCCTTCGTGCGCGCCACGGGCGTGCCGTGCACCAGCACGCTGATGGGCCTGGGCGCCTATCCCTCGAACGACCCGCAGTTCCTGGGCATGCTCGGGATGCACGGCACGTACGAGGCCAACAATGCCATGCACGGCTGCGACGTGATGCTGAACATCGGTGCACGGTTCGATGACCGGGTGACGGGGCGCATCAACGCCTTCAGCCCCGGCAGCCGCAAGATCCACGCCGACATCGACCCCAGCAGCATCAACAAGAACGTGCTGGTCGATGTGCCCATCGTCGGCGACGCCGGCCGGGTGATGGAGGCGCTGCTGGCCGCCTGGCACGCCGACGACGCCCGGCAGGACCGGGAAGCGCTGGCCGGCTGGTGGCGGCAGATCGACGCCTGGCGCGCGCTGGACAGCCTCAAGTACACCCAGGACCCCAGCCCCGGCGCGGTCATCAAGCCGCAGCACGCCATCCGCCGCCTGTATGAGATCACCCGGGAGACCGGGCGGGAGACCTTCATCTCCACGGAGGTCGGCCAGCACCAGATGTGGGCGGCGCAGCACTTCCGCTTCGACAAGCCGAACCGCTGGATGACCTCGGGCGGCCTCGGCACCATGGGCTACGGCCTGCCGGCGGCGATGGGGGTGCAGATCGCCCATCCCGACGCCCTGGTGATCGACATCTCCGGCGAAGCCAGCGTGCAGATGAACATTCAGGAGATGGCGACGCTGGCGCAGTATCGCCTGCCGGTGAAGGTGTTCATCCTGAACAACCAGTACATGGGCATGGTGCGCCAGTGGCAGGAACTGCTGCACGGCGGGCGTTACTCCGAGAGCTACTCGGAAGCCCTGCCGGACTTCGTGAAGCTGGCGGAGGCGTTCCACGGCGTCGGCCTGCGCGCCACGGGCGTCGATGACCTGGACCGGGTGATCCGGGAGATGATCGCCATCGACCGCCCGGTGATCGCCGACATCTGCGTCGATCAGAAGGAGAACTGCTTCCCGATGATCCCGTCCGGCGCCGCGCACAACGAGATGATCCTGGGGCCGGAGCACCAGGACCGCACGGCGTCGATCACCGACGAAGGGCTGATGCTGGTCTGATGCCCGAGGACTCCCCGCACCCATCGGCGCCGCCCACCTTCTCCGGCAAGGAAGCGGCGGCGCTGCCGCACCGCTCCGCCACCATCTCCGTCCTTGTGGACAACGAGAGCGGGGTGCTGGCCCGGGTCATCGGCCTGTTCGCTGGGCGCGGCTACAACATCGACAGCCTGACGGTGGCCTCCGTCGATGCCGGCGGCAGCCGCAGCCGCATCAACGTCGTCACCAGCGGCACCGACATGGTGATCGAGCAGATCAAGGCGCAGCTTGCCCGTCTGGTGCCGGTGTATCGCATCGCCGAGCTGTCGCAGGAAGGCCCGCATCTGGCGCGGGAGCTGGCCATGGTGAAGGTCATCAGCGACGGCGCCAACCGGGCGGAGGCGCTGCGCCTCGCCGAAGCCTTCCGCGCCCGGGTGATCGACGCGACGGTGGAAAGCTTCGTGTTCGAGCTGACGGGCGGCACGCAGAAGCTCGACAGCTTCATCGAGCTGCTGCGCCCCATTGGCCTGGCGGAGGTCAGCCGCACCGGCGTCGCGGCCATCGCCCGCGGCACGCGGATGCTGTCGTCTCCGCACTAGCCAACGGCGTCCAAGCCGCTAGAACGCACGCATTCAAAGCCAAGGATCCTCACCCATGCCCATGCGCGTTTACTACGACCGCGACGCCGACGTGAACCTCATCAAAGGCAAGAAGGTCGCGATCATCGGCTACGGCAGCCAGGGCCACGCCCACGCCGCCAACCTGCGGGACAGCGGCGTGACCGAGCTTGCGGTCGGCCTGCGCCCCGGCTCGGCGGGCGTCGCCAAGGCGGAGGCCGCCGGCATCCGCACCATGGACCCGGCCGAATGCGCGAAGTGGGCCGACGTGGTCATGGTGCTGACGCCCGACGAAGGGCAGGGCGACCTGTATCGGGAGAAGCTCGGTCCCAACATGAAGCCCGGCGCGGCGCTGGCCTTCGCTCACGGGCTGAACATCCACTTCAACCTGCTGGACCCGCGCCCGGACATCGACGTGTTCATGATCGCGCCGAAAGGCCCGGGCCACACGGTGCGCAGCGAGTACCAGCGCGGCGGCGGCGTGCCCTGCCTGGTGGCGGTGGCGCAGGACCCGAGCGGCAACGCGCTGGAGGTGGCGCTGAGCTACGCCAGCGCCATCGGCGGCGGCCGGGCCGGCACCATCGAGACGACCTTCAAGGAGGAGTGCGAGACCGACCTGTTCGGGGAGCAGGCGGTGCTGTGCGGCGGCTTGGTCGAGCTCATCAAGGCCGGCTACGAGACGCTGGTGGAGGCCGGATATGCGCCGGAGATGGCGTATTTCGAGTGCCTGCACGAGGTGAAGCTGATCGTGGACCTGATCTACGAGGGCGGCATCGCCAACATGAACTACTCGATCTCCAACACCGCGGAATACGGCGAGTACGTGACCGGCCCGCGCATCGTCAACGCGGAGACCAAGGCGGAGATGAAGCGCGTGCTGGACGACATCCAGTCCGGCCGTTTCGCCCGCGACTGGATGCTGGAGAACCGCACCAACCAGGCCAGCTTCAAGGCGACCCGGCGCCGCATGAGCGAGCACCCCATCGAGCAGGTAGGCGAGAAGCTGCGCGCGATGATGCCGTGGATCGCGCAGAACCGCCTGGTCGACAAGGCGAAAAACTAACCGGACGCGAAATCGTTGGACATGGCTGATGCTTTGAGGAAGGTGAAGCCATGTTCAACGTGAAGCCGGCGCTTGCGTTGGGCGCCCTGCTGGCGCTCGGCGGCTGCTACAGCAACCCGGACGCCATCGGGCCGGTGCCGTATGCGCCGACCAGCCCGGTGCTGGGCGCCGCCGGTTCCCCACAGCAGGGCCAGGTGGTCGGCTACGTCGGCACGACGTGCAAGGCCGGGTTTTATATCTGCCAGGTGCCGCCGGGTCCGCTCGGCACGCAATGCGCCTGCCCCGGCCTGGGGGCGCCATCCTACGGCAACATCCGGTAAGGCCGGCAGCCCTTCGGGCTGACCGATATGCGCGCGGGGCCAAGCGCGGAGCGCCCGTCCGGGCTGGTGGGGTCGCCGAAATCTGGCGAACCTTTCGGTTCGACACGCGCAGCGTTTGCAGCGAAATCGCGGAGCGATTTGCGCGGGGCTGATGCTGCGCGAAAAAAACGGCAATTGTACCAGTCGCCCGATAGGGCGGGTGGTGTAATGCGAACGGCTTGGTTGAATGACCGTCATCCGCCGATGGGTTGCACCCATCCTACGGCATGGATCGCGTAGGATGGGTGCAACCCATCAGGAACCGTACTACGCGGCGCGGCGGCTGGCGAGCGCGGCCGGCAGGCCCTGGATCGCCCGGTCGATCAGCGCCGCGTCCACCTCGGCCGGGAAGCTGTCGGCCAGGATGCGCTCCGCGGCACGGCCGGCCAGGTCCGCGGCGGCGTGGCGCACGTCCGCGACGGCCGCCTTCTCGGCGGCAGCGATGCGGTCCATCGCCATCTGCTCCCGCCGGGCGGCGCTGCTGGCGGCCTCGGCACGGGCGGCCTCGCTGGCGCGTTGCGCTTCCGCCCGGGCGTTGTCCAGCATGGTTTGCGCCTCACGCAGCGCCGCTTCCCGCCGGGCCTGGGCGTCGGCCAGCATGGCTTCCGCTTCCTGACGGAGCCGGCCCGCCTCTTCCAGCTCGCGCTTGATGCCGAGGCTGCGGTTGTCCAGCACGTTCAGCAACGGGCCGAACAGCTTGCGGCCGAAGATGGCGAAGAACAGGAAGAAGGCGAGGCCCACCCAGAAGCGCGGGTCGGTCCAAAGGCTGGCATCATGGTGCATGGAACTGTTCCTGCGCGTGATTCCTGGGGCGGCCGGGTCAGGACCGGGCGGCCATGGCGGCGCCGACGGCGCCCTCGACGGCGGACGGGTCGGGCGCGTGCCCGGTCAGCCGGGTGACAAGCGCGCCGGCGGTGTCCCGCGCGACCTCGCGCAGCGCGCCCATGGCGGCACGGCGGGCCTCGCCGATGCGCTGCTCCGCTTCGTGCAGTTGCTGGGACAGGCGCTCGTCCGCGGCACG
>CAXTUQ010000428.1:0-5410 GCA_964247405.1 uncultured Acetobacteraceae bacterium | reverse complement strand
CCGGCGCTGACCGCGAAGGAAATGGCGTACCTCTACTTCGACCACGCGCACGGGGTCGATTACATCGGGCTGAGCTTCGTGCAGCGGGCGGAGGACGTGGCGGAGGCGAAGGCGATCACCGCCGGGCGCGCCTGGATCATGACCAAGCTGGAGAAGCCGCAGGCGCTCGACAACCTCGACGAGATCCTGGCGCTGTCGGACACGGTGATGGTGGCGCGGGGCGACCTGGGCGTGGAACTGCCGCCAGAGGAGGTGCCGCTGGCGCAGAAGCGCATCGTCCGCGCGGCGCGGGAGCGCGGCCTCCCCGTCGTGGTCGCGACGCAGATGCTGGAAAGCATGATCACCGCCCCCGCCCCCACCCGGGCGGAAGCGTCTGACGTGGCGACCGCGGTGTTCGACGGCGCCGACGCGGTGATGCTGAGCGCCGAAACCGCCGCCGGGCAGTACCCGTATGAGGCCGTCAACATCATGGATCGCATCATCGAGCGCGTGGAGCGCGACCCCGGCTGGCGTGCCATCACCGAGGCGAGCCGCCCGGCGCCGGAGCCGATTTCCGCCTCCGCCATCGCCGCCGCGAGCCGGCAGGTGGCGCATACCGTGAAGGCCGCGGCCATCGTCGCGTTTACGGATGGCGGCAGCACGGCGCTGCGGGTGGCGCGGGAGCGTCCGGACTGCCCGGTGCTGGGCGTGAGCACGAACCTTTCAACCGCGCGGCGGCTTGCGGTGGTGTGGGGTGTGCACGCGCTGGTGACGCCGGAGGTGCACACGATGACGGAGGCGGTGACGCGGGCCACACGGCTGGCGCGCGGCGAAGGGATCGCGGCGGCGGGACAGGAGGTGGTCGTGACGGCTGGCACGCCGTTCGGCCAGCCCGGCACCACCAACGCGCTGCGCGTGGCGCAAGTGAGATAAAGGAACGTGGCGGACCTCGGCTGGATCGAGCGCGCCCCGGGCCGGCCGTATTTCGTCACCGACGCCGGCGCCCCCTGGACGCCCATCGGGCAAAACGACGCCATCAGTTGGCCGGAATGGCGCGGCTTGCTGCATCGCTGCGACCTCGGCGCGATCGAGCGGCACCTGGCCCACCTTTGCGATAGCGGCGTGACCTGTTTGCGGTTCATGCTGGAGTACGCGCAGACCGGCGAGCACTTTTTCGAGCAGCCGGCCGGCAGCTTCAACCCGGCGTTGGTCCAGTTGTGGGACAATCTGTTCCGGCTCACGGCGGCGGCCGGGCTGCGCGTCCTGCTCACGCCGTTCGACACGTATTTCCATTGGGTGCGCTGGGACCTGCACCCTTACAACGCCGCCAACGGCGGCCCCTGCTCCGACCGCACCAGCCTGCTGGTGCATTCGGGCGTGCGGGCGCTGGTCAAGGCTCGGCTGGCTTTCGCCACCGGGCGTTGGGGCGGCAGCGGCGCCCTGTTCGCCTGGGACCTGTGGAACGAGATGCACCCGGTGCAGGGCGAGGACCGGCCCGACTGTTTCGACGACTACATCGGCGACGTCGGGCCGTTCCTGCGCGACCTGGAACGGCGGCTGCACGGCCGGGCGCATCCGCAATGCGTGTCGGTGTTCGGACCGGAACTGCATTGGAAGCCATGGCTGAACGCGCCGGTGTTTCGCCACCCGGCGCTCGACTTCGCCAACAACCATTTCTACGAGGAAGGCACCATCGACGACCCGCGCGACACCGTCGCCCCGGCGCTTGCGGTAGGCCGCCTGGTACGGGAGGCGCTGGCGGAGATCACCGACCAGCGCCCGTTCTTCGACAGCGAGCACGGCCCGATTCACGCCTTCAAGGATCATGGGATTACCTTGCCGGAACCGTTCGACGACGAGTACTTCCGGCACCTGCAATGGGCGCACCTGGCGTCCGGCGGCGCGGGTGGTGGGATGCGCTGGCCGAACCGCGACCCGCACGGCCTGACGCCCGGGATGCGGCGGGCGCAGTGGAGCCTGGCCGGTTTCCTGCCGCTGGTGGACTGGCCGCGCTTCGACCGGCGTCCCATCGCGGTGGGCGTCAGCGACCCGGTCGTGGCGTGCTTCGCGTGCGGGGACGCGCGGCAGGCGGTGCTGTGGCTGCTGCGCACCACGCCGCTGCTGGCGGATGGCCGGGTCGATCCGGACTGCCGCTCGGCCGTGTCGGTGCAGGTGCCCGGACTGGCGGCCGGGCCGTATTGGGCGACGACGTGGGACACGCGCGCCGGCTGCCGGACCGGCCGCGTGCCGGTCCTGGCCGACGCCGAGGGGGTGAAGCTTGACCTGCCGGCGATGCCTGCGGACGTTGCGGTTGCAATCCGTCCCGCGTAGGGTTGCCCGCGGCCCGGACGTGTGTTCGTATCACGGTCAATCCGGCCGCCAGAGCCACATAGGGAGTTGACATGGGGATGCCCCACCTGACCCGCCGGGCGTTCGCGTCCGTCGCCGCGGCTGCCGCGGCCTTTCCGCGCCTTGCCCGCGCCGAGGACACGATCAAGATCGGCGCCGTGTTCCCCTCCACCGGACCCGCGGCGGAAGCCGGCAAGCTGCAACTCAACGGCGCGCGGCAGGCGCTGGAGGCGGTCAACGAGAAGGGCGTGCTGGGCCGCAAGCTGGAACTGGTGGTTGAGGACGATCAGACCACCAACCCCGGCGCGGTGCTGGCGTTCAGCCGCCTGGCCGGCCGGCCGGAGATCGCGGCGTTCATCGGCTCGATCCGCAGCACCCAGGTCGAGGCCATGGCGCCGGACGTGCTGAAGGTCGGCAAGCCGATGATGATCGGCGGCACCTCGCCCACCCTGACGAACCAGGGCAACAAATGGCTGTTCCGCTGCCGGCCCAATGATACCTACTCCGCCAAGGTCATCGCCGAGTTCGGCGCGGGCGACCTGAAAAAGCAGAAATGGGCAGTGGTGTATTCGACCGACGCCTTCGGCACCAACGGCGCGAAGGCGCTGGAAGCGGCGCTGAAAGACAAGGGGATCATCCCGGTGCTGATGCAAGGCTACACCAACCAGGCGTCGGACTACACTGCGGTCGTGCTGGCAGTGCGGCAATCTGGAGCGGACATCCTCGGCAGCTACTTCACGTTCGAGGGCGACCTCGGCATCTTCGCCCGCCAGCTTCGGCAGCTCGGCGTGACGATCCCCTGGGTAGGCTCGCCCTCCATCGTGAACACCACGGCGCTGAACCTGGCTGGGCGGGCGCTGTACGGCACCTACGGAGTCGCGGACTACGCAGTGGACGCGACCCCGGCGTCCAAGGCCTTTGCCGAGCGTTACCAGGCGCTCTACAAGGCGATCCCGGACAACCAGTCGTCCTGGACCTTCGACGCGGTGAACCTGCTGGCAAAGGCGATCACCGACGCCGGCAGCACCGAGCCTGAGAAAATCCGCGCGGCGCTTGTCGCCACGCGTGGCTATGCCGGGGCGGAAGGCGAGTACAACTTCGACGACAAGGGCGACGGCCTGCGCGGCTACAACGTGGTGAAGAACGAGGCCGGCAAGATCGTGTTCGACCGCCGGATCGAAGTGAAAGAATAGGCTTGGTCCCGCAACTGCTGTTCACCGGCCTCGGCATCGGCGCGATCTACGCGCTGGTGGCGCTTGGCTTCGTGCTGCTGATCCGGGCAGCGAGCGTGGTGAACTTCGCCCAAGGCGAGTTCTCCATGCTGGGCGCCTACGCGATGGTGGTGCTGTCTGACATGCTGGGCGTGCCGTACTGGGGGGCGCGGCCGGTCGCCGTCGTGCTAATGGCCGGGTTCGGCGTGCTGTTCGCGGGCGCGACCTACTGGCCCCTGCGCCACCGCGGCCAGATGCCGGTGATCATCAGCACCATCGGCGCCAGCATCTTCCTCGCCAACACCGTGCTCGCCCTCTACGGCCCCAGTCCGGCAGTTCTGCCCGGCCTTTTCGACACCCCGGGTTTTGAGGTCGGCGGCGTGTTCATGGACAGCCAGTACGTCGCCATCATGGTGACGGCGGCCGTCATGGTGCTGCTGCAGTTCCTGATTTTCGAGAAAACCCTGCTCGGCAAGAAGCTGCAGGCCACCAGCCAGGACAAGGAGATGGCCAGCCTGCTCGGCATCCCCGTGGCGCTCATGGTCCTGATTACTTTCGCCTACAGCGCCGCCCTTGGCGGGCTGGCCGGCGTCCTGGTGGCGCCGGTGCTGTTCGTGTCGGTGGGCATGGGCACCATCATCTCGCTCAAGGCCTTCGCCGCCAACATCATCGGCGGCTTCGGCAACATCCCCGGCGCCATACTGGGAGGCCTGGCGCTCGGCGTCGTCGAGACCTTCGGCGCGGCGTATGTCTCCGTTCCCTACAAGGACGCGCTGGCCTTCGGACTGCTGCTGCTGTTCCTGCTGATCCGCCCGCAGGGGCTGTTCGGCGAGAAAATCGCAGAGAAGGCATGAGCGCCACGACGCTCGCCGCCGCACCCGGCGTCATACAGGCACGGGCCTGGCGCGGCCTGCCGGCGCTGGCCGCCGCCATCGTCGGCGTGCTGGCACTCTCAACCCTGGTGCCGGAGCAGGGCTACACGCTTAACATCGTCATGCAGGCGGCGACCTACGCCATCGCGGTGGCTGGGCTGGTGGTCGTGCTCGGCTATTGCGGGCAAATCTCGCTGGCGCAGGCGGCGTTCTTCGGCTTGGGCGCTTACGGGGTGGCGCTCGGCACAGCCGATTACGGGCTGCCGTTCTTCGTGGCGCTGCTCGCGGGCGTGGTCCTGGCGGCCGTGTTCGGCGTGGCGCTCGGCCTGGCCAGCCTGCGGCTCGGCGGCCATTACCTTGCCATGGTCACGATCAGCTTCCAGCAGATCCTGACTCTCGTGCTGACCAACTGGTCCGGGCTGACGCACGGGCCGGACGGCGTGAAGAACATCGCGCGGCCGAGCGTGCCGGGCCTGCGGCTCGAAAGCGGCGACCATTACCTGGCGCTGTGCCTCGTCGTGCTCATGGGCGTCACTTGGTTCATCTGGCGGCTGAGAACGACCCGGCTCGGCCGCGCCATGCAGGCGGTGCGCGACAACGAGATCGCGGCCAGCACCTGCGGCATCGACATCTTCGGCACCAAGGTGCTGGCGTTCGGCATCAGCGCCGTGCTGGGCGGCCTGGGCGGCGGCCTGTTCGCCGGCGCGTTCTCCTATATCAGCCCGGACCAGTTCGGCTTCGGCGAAAGCATCGTGCTGCTGACCATGGCGCTGCTGGGCGGGGTGCAGTCGCCGTTCGGGGCGCTGCTCGGCACCGGGCTGCTGGTGATCCTGCCGGAATGGCTGCGGTTCCTGCGCCAGGTCTATCTCGCGGTTTATGGCGCCGCCGTCATCCTCATCATGGTGTTCCTCCCGGACGGGCTGTGGGGCCTCACCCACCGGCTGCGCCGCCCGGCGCCCGTCGGCGCCGGCGCGGTCGCGCCCTTGCCGCTGCTGGGCC
>CAXTUQ010000427.1:0-5419 GCA_964247405.1 uncultured Acetobacteraceae bacterium | reverse complement strand
CGGTGGGCGCCCTTGCCAACTGAGGCCGTGGACGTCGCCGTGATCGGCGGGGGCCCGGCCGGGCTCGCCGCGGCAACGGCATTGCGTGCGGCGGGCGCTGCCACGGTCGTGCTGTTGGAGCGCGACGCCCAGTGCGGGGGTGCAGCGGGCCACTGCGGCCATCGCACGTTCGGCCTTCGGGAAACCGGGTGGCTGCTCGGCGGTGCGCGCTACGCCGAACGCCTAGTGAACGCCGCGGCCGCTGCCGGTGTAAGCATCCGGACGCAGCACACCGTCCGCGCCTTGGAGGAAGGGCCGGCGCTGGACGTCGTGTCGCCGCAGGGACGGCTCCGCCTTTCCACACGAAGGGTAGTCCTCGCGACCGGCGCGCGGGAGACGCCGCGGTCCGCCCGCCTGGTCTCAGGCGAGCGCCCGCTGGGCGTGCTGACCACGGGCGCTCTGCAGGAGTTCGTCCACCGTGAGCGGCTCCTGCCGTTCCGCCGGCCGGTCATCGTCGGGACGGAGCTGGTCGGGCTTTCGAGCCTGTTGACCTGCCGCAAGCATGGAATCCGGCCGGTCGCGGTCGTCGAAAGCGCACCCCGTCCGCTGGCGCGGTGGCCGCTCACGATGTTTCCCGCCCTGCTCGGCCTGCCTCAGTACCTCGGCGCCGAGATACTGGATATCCAGGGCGGACCGCGCGTCGAGGCCGTGTTGATCCGAGAGGGGTCGGGACAGATCCGGCGCATAGAGTGCGACGGGGTGCTGTTCACGGGACGGTTCGTGCCGGAATGGACCTTGGCCGAGGCCGCCGGGCTGCTGCAAACGCCGCGCAAGGCGGCCTTGCCGGTTGACCAATTCGGGCGGACCGCAGACCCCAGGATCTTCGCCGCCGGCAACGGCGTGCGACCGATCGAGACCGCGGGATGGTGCTGGAGCGAGGGCCGCATGGTGGCCGCCTGCGTGATGGCGGACCTGTCGGGACGGCTCCCCGCGCCGGAAACGGGCACCGCGGTCGAGGCTGGCCCGGGGATCCGCTTCGCGACCCCAAGCCTGGTTTGGCCGGGCGTGGCCGGACTTGGGTCCAGGCACCTGCATCTGCGGTTGTCCGAGCAGTTCGACGGGCAGCTGGTCGTGCGCCGGCAAGGGCGGCCGGTATGGCACCGCACGCTGCGGAGCGGGGCCGAGCGGCGCATCCTGGTCCCCATCGCGCAGCTCGGGTCCCGCGAAACCGGCGGAACCCTCACGCTGACGCTCGAGCGCGAACGTCCCGCGACCAGGCGCGCAGCCGCCCGCGCCGCGGCCAGCACCGAGGCGCTGCGGTGACGCGGGTGGCTGCCATCGACCAGGGCACCTCGTCCACCAAGCTTGCGGTGCTGGAGGCGGACGGGTCGATCGCGGTGGTCCACCGTGAGCGGCATCGGACCACGTATCCGCAGGCGGGCTGGGTCGAGCAGGACGCGGAGGAACTGCTGGCCAACGTGCGGCGCTGCCTTGAAGCGGCGGGGCCGGTTGCGGCGGTGGGGCTGTCGAACCAGGGGGAAAGCTGCCTCGCCTGGGACCGGATCACCAAGGAGCCGCTGTCGCCCGTGATCGCCTGGCAGGACAGGCGCACCGAAGACGCGGTCGCCCGGCTTGCGGAGGCGGGACTGGCACGCCTCACGCTCGAGCGCGCGGGCCTGCCGCTCGACAGCTATTTCACCGCGCCGAAGCTCGCCTGGCTGCTTCGGCACCAGCAGGCCGTGGCGGATGCGGCCCGCAAGGGGCGGCTGCGGCTCGGGACCACGGACGCGTTCTTCCTGGACCGCTTGACCGGGCGGTTCGCAACGGACGCGGCAACCGCGTCCCGCACCTCGCTGCTCGACCTGCGGAGCGGAAGCTGGGACGGCGAGCTGTGCGGCATGTTCGGGGTGCCGATCGACTGCCTTCCGGAGGTGCGGCCGACCACCGGCGATTTCGGCGGGATCGCGGGCATTCCCGTCACGGCCTGCATTGTCGATCAGCAGGCGTCGCTGTTCGGCCATGGCTGCCACTGTCCGGGCGAGGTCAAGGTCACGTTCGGGACCGGTGCGTTCGCGCTGGCGGTGACCGGGCCTGCGGCCCCGGCCCCCGCCGCCGGGCTGCTGCCGACCGTGGCGTGGCGGATCGGCGAGGAAACCACGTACGCCCTCGACGGCGGGGTGCTGGACGCGGGCAGCGCGGTGGATTGGACAAGGCGCCTCGGCCTGCTCCGCAGGGTCAAGGACCTGGAGGCGTTCGACGCGCCGGAGGCCATCGCGCGCGGGCTCGCCTTCGTTCCCGCCCTTTCCGGGCTGGGCGCGCCGCGCTGGGACCGCAGCGCGGCGGGCGTCTGGATCGGCATGACGGGGGCCACCACCGCAGCCGACCTTTGCCAGGCCGTGGTCGAGGGGATCGCGTTCCAGGTGGCCGACGTGCTCGCGGCGATGGAGGCGGCGGTTGGCCCGCTGACGCGGGTCTGCGTCGATGGCGGCCTTGCGGGCAGCCCGTACCTGCTGCAGTTCCTGGCGGACGTGTCGGGGCGCGAGGTCGTGCGCCCGGATTTCCAAGACCTTACCTGCCTCGGCACGGCGCTGCTGGCCGGACACGCCGCCGGCCCGGTCGAGCGCGGCCCCTCCGTGCGCTTCGCGCCCCGCGCCCGCCAGACCGCCTCCTGGCGGGACCGGCATGAGGACGCTGTGCGGAGGAGCATGCAGTGGCATTGACCAGGGCCGGCGACGGATCGCGCGGGCAGAGCGTCAGCTTCCGGGATGTTTCGCGGCGCTACGGGCCGGTGGTCGCGGTCCAGGACGTCTCGCTCGATGTGAAGGCGGGCGAGTTCGTCTCGCTGCTGGGTCCGTCCGGTTCGGGCAAGACCACGCTGCTGATGATGCTCGCCGGGTTCGAGCAGCCGGACGCCGGCCGCATCTTCGTCGATACGCGCGACATCACGCGGCTCGCGCCGAACAAGCGGGAGGTCGCGATGGTGTTCCAGCGCTACGCGCTGTTCCCGCACATGACGGTGGCGCAGAACATCGCGTTTCCGCTCCGCGCCCGCGGGGTGAAGCCGGCCGAGCAGGCGGTCCGGGTGCGCAAGGCGCTGGAGATGGTGCAGCTCGCCGACCACGCCGACCGCCGGCCGGCGCAGCTTTCGGGCGGCCAGCAGCAGCGGGTCGCCCTGGCCCGGGCGATCGTGTTCGAACCCACGGTGATCCTGATGGACGAGCCGCTGGGCGCGCTCGACAAGAAGCTGCGGCAGCACATGCAGATCGAGATCAAGCAGCTGCAGCAGCAGCTTGGTGCGACGGTGGTCTATGTCACCCACGACCAGGAGGAGGCGCTGACCATGTCCGACCGCGTCGCGGTGATGGACAAGGGCCGCCTCGCCCAAGTGGGCGCGCCGCGCGAGCTGTATGACCGGCCGGACACCGCGTTTGTTGCGGATTTCGTGGGCGAGATGAACTTCCTGCATGGCCGCCTAGTGGCGGAGCGCGACAACGCCTACCGCGTGATCCTGCCGGGCGGGTCCCTGCTGGTGGGCAATCCCGCCCCCGCCGCAAAGGCGAGCACGCGCGTCATGGCCGCGGTCCGCCCCGAGCGGATGCAGGTGGCGCCGGGTCCGGCACGGGACGGACGGCTCGGCGGGCAGGTGATCCAGAGCGTGTTCAACGGCGCGAACATCACGCTGCTGGTCAGGCAGCCCGACGGAACGACCGTGCGCGCGGACCTGAGCACGTCCGAGGAGGCGGGCCCGCCCCCGGCGCCCGGCGCCGACGTGGAAATCTCCTGCCGGCCCGAAGACATCCACTTGTTCCCGGAACCAGAATGAGCGCGGCGTCCGACAGCCTGGCCGCAGAGCAGGGGGCGGTCGCGCCGGGGGCCGACGCCGCGCCGGCACGGAACGCCGCGCTGCGGGGCGAGCTCCCGGCGCCGCTTTCCCTGCTGCTCGTGGCGCCGCTGCTGCTGCTGCTGGCCTTCGCCTTCTTCGTCCCGATCGGGCGGCTCCTGCTCACCAGCGTCACCGTGCCGCATCTGAACCTCTCGAACTATGCGCGGCTGCTGAACCAGGCGCTGTACCTGGACGTGATCCTGCGGACGCTGTGGATCTCGGCCGCGTGCACGGCGCTGGGCCTTCTGCTGAGCTACCCCGTGGCGGTGCTCATGGCGCGTGCGAAAGGCGGGTGGGCCAGCCTGATCGCCGCCTGCGTCCTGGTCCCGCTCTGGACGTCCACGCTGGTACGGTCCTACGCCTGGATCCTGCTGCTGGACCGAAGGGGAGTCCTCAACAGCGTCCTGCTGGGAACGGGGCTGACCAGCCGGCCGCTCGACATGCTCTACAGCAATGGCGCGGTGCTGATGGCCATGACGCACATGCTGATGCCGTTCCTGGTCCTGCCGATCTATTCGGCGCTGCGGAGCATCCCGCCGGAGCTGGGCCAGGCGGCGACCAACCTCGGCGCCGGCCCGGTCCGCCGGTTCTGGTCCGTCACGCTGCCGCTCAGCCTGCCCGGCGTGTCCGCCGGGTGCCTGCTGGTGTTCGTGATGGCGCTCGGCTTCTATGTCACGCCAGCCCTGCTCGGCGGTCCCAACACGCTGATGATCGCGACGCTGATCAGCCAGCAGGCGACCGAGGTGCTGAACTGGCCGTTCGCCGGGGCGATCTCATGCGTGCTGCTGGTCCTTTCCCTCGGCATCACGTTCACCTTCAAGCGCTGGCTCGATCTCGGCCGGATGGTCTCGCATGACTGACCGCGTGTTTCGCCTTCTCTGCGCCGCGATCCTGTTGTTCCTGATCGCGCCGACGCTGCTGATCATCCCGGTGTCGTTCAGCGCCGGCTCGGAGTTCCGCTTCCCGCCGCAGGGCTTCTCGCTGCAATGGTACCGCGCGTTCTTCGGCGACCCTGAATGGGTTGATTCGACGCTGTTCTCGCTCGGCAACGCGGTCCTGACCGCGATCTTCAGCACCCTCGTGGGCACGGCCGCGTCGCTGGCGCTCGTGCGGGGCCGGCTGCGTGGCCGGTCGATGCTGGAAGCGCTGCTCCTGGCGCCGCTGATCGTGCCGCCGATCGTGGTCGCCATCGGCGTGTACCTGCAGTTCGCCCCTTTGGGCCTGGTCGGCACGCGGCCGGGCTTCGTGCTGGTGCACACGGCGCTGTCCGTGCCCTACGTCGTGCTTGTCGTCTCCGCGGCGCTGCAGCGGCTGCCGCCCTCGCTGGAGATGGCCGGGCTGAACCTGGGCGCGTCCCGCCTGCGCTGCTTCCGCGAGATCACCTTGCCGCTCGTTTCGCCCTCCGTGCTGGCGGGCGCGGTGTTCGCGTTCCTCGCCTCGTTCGACGAGACCGTGGTCTCGTTCTTCATCTCGGGCATCGAGCACAAGTCGGTCACGCGCAAGATGTTCGAGGACATCGAGTTCAGCATCTCGCCCGTGATCGCCGCGGCCTCGACA
>CAXTUQ010000426.1:0-5437 GCA_964247405.1 uncultured Acetobacteraceae bacterium | reverse complement strand
ATGTCGTTGCGCCAGGACGGCACGGCCACCCGCACCGCCTCCGCCGTCCGCGCTTCCACGGCGAAGCCCAGCCCGGTCAGCGCCGCCACGGCCTCCTCCGGCGGCACGTCGGTGCCGCCCAGGCTGCGCAGCCGGTCGAAGCGCAGGGCGGCGCTGCGCCGCCAGGCCGGCTCCGACCCGGCCTGCACCATGGCGCTCGGCTCGCCGCCGCACAGGTCGAGCACCATCTGCGTCGCGGCCTCGATGGCCTCCGGCAACAGCGCCGGGTCCACCCCGCGCTCGAAACGTTGGCGCGCGTCGGAGGCAATGGAGTGACGACGGCCGGTGAGCGCGACGTGCACCGAGTCGAACAGGGCGCACTCGATGAAGACATTGGTGGTGGTGTCCGTGCAGCCGGTCGCCTCGCCGCCGATCACGCCGGCGAGCGATTGGACGCCGGCACCGTCGGCGATCACGCAATCCGCCGGGTCCGCCATGTAGTCGCGGCCGTTCAGCGCGCGGAAGCTCTCGCCCGCGCCGGGGCGGAAGCGCAGCACGCCGCCCTGCACCCGGTCCGCGTCAAAGACGTGCAGCGGGCGGCCCAGGTCGATGGTGAAGAAGTTGGTGATGTCCACCAGCGCGCTGATCGGGCGCAGGCCGATGCTCAGCAGCCGCCGTTGCAGCCACGGCGGGCTGGGACCGTTGCGCACCCCGCGCACGGTGCGGCCCAGCACCCAAAAGCAGGCGTCCGGCATGTCGATGGCCCAGGACACGGCGCTCTCGCCCCTGCCCGGCACCGCCGCCGGCGCCCAAGGCCGCAGCGTGCCGAGGCCCGCCGCCGCCAGATCCCGCGCGACCCCGCGCACGGACAGCGCGTCGCCGCGGTTGGGCGTCACGCTGATCTCGATCACCGGGTCGTCCAGCCCGGCCCAGGCGGCATAGGCCTGGCCCACCGGCGCGTCGTCCGGCAATTCCACGATGCCGTCGTGGTCCTCGCCCAAGCCCATTTCGCGCAGGCTCAGCAACATGCCCGCGCTCTCGACGCCGCGGATTTCGCCCACCTTGAGCACGGCGCCGGTCGCCGGGATGACACTGCCGGGCGGAGCGAACACCGCGCGCATCCCCGCCCGCGCGTTCGGCGCGCCACAGACGACGGACACGACGCCCGCCCCCGTGTCCACCCGGCAGGCCCGCAGGCGGTCGGCATTGGGGTGCTGCACCGCCTCCACCACCTGCGCGATGCGGAACGGCGCCAGCGCCGCACCCGGGTCCTCCACCCCCTCCAGTTCCAGCCCGATGGCGGTCAGCCGGTCGGTGACGGCGTCCAGCCCGGCGTCGGTGTCGAGATGCGTGCGCAGCCAGCTCCAGGAGAACTTCACGGCGCCACGCCCTTATGCAGCACCGCCGGGGCGAGCGGGCTGGTGCCGTAGTGCCGGAGCCAGCGTGTGTCGCTTTCGAAGAACGGGCGCAGGTCGGGGATGCCGTGCTTCAGCATGGCCACCCGCTCCACCCCCATGCCGAAGGCGAAGCCCTGCCATTCCCGCGGGTCCAGCCCGCAGTTCGCCAGCACGCGCGGGTGCACCATGCCGCTGCCCAATATCTCCAGCCAATCCCCACCGCCGCCCAGTTCCCCGGTGCGCCGGTTCCAGCCGATATCAACCTCCATGCTCGGCTCGGTGAACGGGAAGTAGCTGCTGCGGAAGCGCACCGGCAGGTGGGCGATACCGAAGAACGCGCGCAGGAAGTCGATCAGGCAGCCCTTGAGGTGTCCGAGCGTGATGTCTCGGTCGATCACCAGCCCCTCGCATTGGTGGAACATCGGGCTGTGCGTCGCGTCATGGTCGGCGCGGTAGGTGCGGCCCGGCGCGATCACCCGGAGCGGCGGCGGCGTTTGCAGCATGGAGATGATCTGCACGTCGCTGGTCTGCGTGCGCAGCAGCAGCGGCCGTCCATCGCGGGTGCCGGGCAAGTAGAACGTGTCGTGGTCGGCGCGCGCCGGATGGTGCGCCGGGATGTTGAGCGCGCTGAAGTTGAACCAGTCGGTCTCGATGTCGAGACCCTCGCCGACGGTGAAGCCCATGGCGCCGAATAGCGCCGCCATCTCCTCCATCGTGCGGCTGATCGGGTGGACCAGGCCGTGCGGATGGGGCGGGGGCGGCAACGACACGTCGGTCCGCTCCCCCGCCAGCCGCACGTCCAGCGCCGCCGCGTCGAGTTCCACGCGCCGCGCCTCGATCCGCCCGGCCAGTTCGTCCTTGAGCACGTTGAGCTGTGCCCCGCGCTCCCGCCGCTGCTCCGGCGCAACCCTGCCGAGTTCCTTGAGCAGCCCGGTCAGCCGCCCCTGCTTGCCGAGCACGCCGACCCGCACGGCGTCCCAGGCCCGCAGGTCTTGTGCCGCGGCCAGCGCGGCCTCGGTCTCGATGCGGAGGGCGTGGAGGTCGTCGGTCATGGCTGGCTGTCCGAAAGGGAAGCAAAAAGGCCGCCCAGTCGGGGCAGCCCTTTTGGTCACGTCCCGCGGAAACCCGCAGGGTTTGCCGTTGCCGCCCGGCGCTACTCCGCCGCGGCTGGGGCAGGCTCGGGCGCCGCAGCGGCGGCAATCACGGCCTGCACCTGCTGCACCACTGCGGAGAACGCGGCCGGGTCGTCATAGGCGATGGCGGCCAGCACCTTGCGGTCCATCTCGATCCCCGCCGCCTTCAGCCCGGCGATGAAGCGGCTGTAGGTGATGCCATGCTCCCGCACCGCCGCGTTGATCCGCTGGATCCACAGGCCGCGGAAGTCCCGCTTCTTCTGCCGCCGGTCGCGGTAAGCGTATTGCAGCGACTTCTCCAGCCGTTGCAGCGCGATGCGGTAGTTGGTGGAACTCCGGCCGCGGAAGCCCTTGCTGGCCTTGAGGACTTTCTTGTGCCGGGCATGGGTGGTGACGCCCCGTTTGACTCGTGCCATCTGCGCGCTCCCTTATGACAGGCCGTACGGCGCCCACTGCTTGACGGTCAGCCCGTCCGCATGGGTGAGCACCTGGCTGCCGCGGTTGCTGCGCTTCATCTTCTGTGTGCGATTGATCAGGCCGTGGCGCTTGTTGCCGGGTCCGGCGAGCACCTTGCCGTTGGCGGTGATCTTGAATCGCTTCTTGACGGAGCTTTTCGTCTTCATTTTGGGCATTTGGGCCTCCTGTGGCTGAACCTGCGGCGACCCGGTGGCCTCCGAACAGGCGTCGCGGCCGGGCATGCCCATTCCAGGCCCGGCGCGCAAACGAGGCGCAGGGTTTAGCGGGACGGAGGAGGGGATGCAACAGGCGGGGCGGCGCTCAGTCGCCCCAGTCAGTCACCGAGGTCCGGCTCCTTGCCCTCGTTCATCACGGCGTACAGGCGGTCCATCTCCGCATCGAACTCGGCCCACAGCGCCGCGCCTTCGGCCGGCGGCAGCACGTCTTTGCCGAAGCGGAACGCGTTGTCCTCGCGGATGATGGCGAGCCGGTCGGTCCACGGCATGACCTCGGCCGCCTTGACCAACGCCAGGATGGCGTGCAGCCGGGCGCGGATCAGGGCGACGATCTCCTCGCTGGGCGGCTCGCCGCCGCGGGAGGGTGTTCCGAACAGGTCAGCCTGCGATGCGGACATGTCCTGACCGTAGCAGTGGGCCGCGATTCGGGCCACTCTTGGCACTTCCGATCCGTTCGCGCATCGTGGACGGATGACAGTCCACTAGCGTACTGAGACTTTGCCCGGCTTGGTGCGCGCCATCGCCGCCCGGCCGCGGCACGAGGCGTTGCGCGGCCACATCACCGAACTGCTGCACTCGGGTTTCAACGCGCCGCACGAGGAGATCGCCCACGAGGTGTATCTGCTGGATGGAAGCGGCCGCATCGACACGATGTGGGGCGCCACGCTCATCGAGCTGAAGAGCGATCTGCGGCGGGAGCTGAACGACGTGCTCGCGCGCATGCCGGCCTACCTGGCCGACGCCGCCGCACGGTCGCGCAGCCCGCGCCCGGTGACGGGCCTGGCGACGGACGGCGCCACCTTCATCGCCTATGCGCTGCGCGATGGCGCGTTGCAGGAGCTGGCCCGCTTTGCCACCGACGCGGACCGGCCGCGCGAGCTGATGGCGTGGCTTGAGCTGATGCTGTCCGACCGGCCGGACCTGCTGCCGGAGCCGCAGGCGGTCGTGCAGGCGTTCGGCCGCGCCAGCCTGACCTTCGGCCGCGCCAAGCTGGCGCTCGACGCCCTGTGGGCGACGCTTCGGCACGATCCAGAGGTACGGCTGAAACGCGACCTGTGGGACGGCCTGCTGCGCGAGGCTTACGGCGAGGAGGTCGGCGAAGACGCGCTGTTCCTGCAGCACACCTACCTCACGGTCGTGGTGAAGGCCGTCGCGGCGCGGGTGCTGGACCTGTCGGTGGACGACCCGGCCGCCCTGCTGTCCGGCCGCGCCCTGACGGAGGAGGGCATCCTGGGCGCGGTCGAGGCGGACTTCTTCGATTGGCCGCTGCGGCTGCCGGCCGGCGCGGAGCTGGTGCGCCAGGTGGCGCAGCAGGCCGCCCGGTTCCGCCTGCGCGATGTCGAGACGGACGTGCTGAAGATCCTTTACGAGAGCCTGGTCGATCCGGACCAGCGGCACGACCTGGGCGAGTACTACACCCCGGACTGGCTGGCGGCACGGGTGGTCGCGGCGGCGGTGGACGCGCCGTTGACGGAGCGGGTGCTGGACCCGGCCTGCGGTTCCGGCACCTTCCTGTTCCATGCGGTGCGCCGCCTGGTTGCAGCCGGGCGCGCGGCAGGCTGGGCCGGGCCGCGCATCCTGGAAGCCTGCGCCGACCAGGTGCGCGGCCTGGACGTGCATCCGGTGGCGGTCACGCTGGCGCGCGTCACCTGGCTGCTGGCGCTCGGCGACCTGCTGGCGGACCGCCCGGCGGTGCTGCGGGTGCCGGTGTTCCTCGGCGACGCCATGCAGTGGAACCTGCGCCGCTACGTGGGCGGGGCGGACGTGCTGGTGGAGGTGCCGGGCGAGCCGCCCTTGCAGATCCCCGCCGGGTTCGCCGAGGACCAGACGGTGTTCGAGCAGGGGCTGGACGCGCTGAACCAAGGCCTCGCCGACGACGCGACGCCGGAGGCCGTGAACCGCGCGCTGCGGCGCATCCAGGGGGCGGCGCCGTCGGACGCCGACGCCCTGGCGTCACCTTCGCGCGCTTGCATTCGCTGTACCGGGCCGGGCGCAACGGCATCTGGACCTTTGTGTTCCGCAACCTGGTGCGCCCGGTGTGGCTGTCACGGCCGGAGCAGCGGGCGGATGTTCTGGTCGGCAACCCGCCCTGGATCGTTTACCGCCACCTCAGCCCCGGCATGAAGGACCGGATGCGGGACGCGCTGCGCAGCTACGGCCTGTGGGTCGGCGGCAGCCTGGCGACCCAGCAGGACCTGTGCGCGCTGTTCTGGGCGCGCGGCGCGGAGCGCTATCT
>CAXTUQ010000425.1:0-5459 GCA_964247405.1 uncultured Acetobacteraceae bacterium | reverse complement strand
GCGCACCGCGAACCGCTCCCCGGCCTGCCCTGCGGCGAACAGCTCCCCGGCCGTCGCGCCGTACAGCACGGTGTTGCCGATGATGGTGTTGGCTTGGCTGACCAGGCCGCTGCTCGGCGACGGGCGCACCACGATGGTCGCGCCCGACAAGCCCTTGCCCACGTAGTCGTTCGCGTCGCCCAGCACCTCCAGCTTCAGCCCCTGCACCCCGAACGCCCCCAGCGACTGCCCGGCGGTGCCGCGCAGGCGCACCGTGACGTGGCCGGGCTGCAGCCCGGTCATCCCGTACTGCCGGGTGATGCGCGACGACAGCTTGGTGCCGATGGCGCGGTGGGTGTTGCGGATGTTGTACTGAAGCTGCATCTTCTCGCCCCGGTCGAACAGCGCCGCCGCGTCCCCGATCATCTGCGCGTCCAGCGTTTCCGGCACCTCCGTCCGCCCGACCTGCGTGCAGAAGCGCGCATGAGGCCCCGGGTCAGCCTGCGCCAGCAACGGGTTGAGGTCGAGGTCGTCGAGCAGGTCCGACCCCCGGCTCACCTGCTGCAAGAGGTCCGTCCGCCCGATCACGTCGGTGAGGTGCCGCACGCCCAGCGACGCCAGGATGCCGCGCACGTCCTCCGCGATGAAGGAGAACAGGTTGATCACCTTCTCCGGGCTGCCGTCGAACTTCTGCCGCAGCGTGTCGTCTTGGGTGCACACGCCCACCGGGCAGGTGTTGCTGTGGCACTGGCGCACCATGATGCAGCCCATGGCGACGAGGCTCGTCGTGCCGATGCCGAACTCCTCCGCCCCCAGCATGGCGGCGATCACCACGTCGCGCCCGGTCTTGATCCCGCCATCGGTCCGCAGCCGCACCCGGTGGCGCAGGCGGTTCAGCGTCAGCACCTGGTGCGCCTCCGACAACCCCATCTCCCACGGCAGGCCCGCGTATTTGACGGACGTTTGCGGGCTGGCCCCGGTGCCGCCGCTGTGCCCGCTGATCAGGATGGTGTCCGCCTTGGCCTTGGCGACGCCCGCCGCGATGGTGCCGATGCCGGAGCGCGACACCAGCTTCACGCACACCCCGGCGTCCGGGTTGATCTGCTTCAGGTCATAGATGAGCTGCGCCAGGTCCTCGATGGAGTAGATGTCGTGGTGCGGCGGCGGGCTGATCAGCGTGACGCCCGGCGTCGAGTGCCTGAGCTTGGCGATCAGCGGCGACACCTTGAACCCCGGCAACTGCCCGCCCTCGCCGGGCTTGGCACCCTGGGCCATCTTGATCTCGATCTCGCGGCAGGCGTTCAGGTACTCGGCGGTGACGCCGAACCGCCCGGACCCCACCTGCTTGATCGCCGAGGACGCGTTGTCCCCGTTCGGGCGCGGCGTGGCGCGCGACGGGTCCTCGCCGCCCTCGCCGCTGTCGCTGCGCGCGCCGATGCGGTTCATCGCGATGCTCAGCGTCTCGTGCGCCTCCGGGCTGAGTGCCCCGAGCGAGATGCCCGGCGCCACCAGCCGCTTGCGGATTTCCGTGATGCTTTCCACGTCATCGACCGAGATCGGCTTCACCGCGTCGAACCGGAAATCCAGCAGGTCGCGCAGCGCCACCGGCTTCTGCCGCCGTACCCCGTCGGCATAGCGCCGATACGTCTCGAAGCTGTCCGTCGCCACCGCCGTCTGCAAGGTATGGATCAGCCCGCCGTCGAAGGCGTGCACCTCGCCCCGGCGCCGCAGCTTGTACACGCCTCCCACCGGCAGCGTCGCCGCCTCGCCGTCCCACGCGGCCTCATGCAGCCCCAGGATCTTCCGCGCGATCCCGGTCAGCCCGATGCCGGAGATGCGCGACTGCATCCCCGGGAAGAACTCGCCGACCAAGGCGCGAGACAGCCCGATGGCCTCGAAGTTGTAGCCGCCGCGGTAGGAGCTGATGACCGAGATGCCCATCTTGGACATGATCTTCAGCAAGCCCTTGTCGACCGCCTTCTTGTACCGCTGCACCGCCTCCTTGAGCGCCATCGGCCCGAACAGCCCGCGCCGGTGCCGGTCCGCGATGCTCTCCTGCGCCAGGTAGGCGTTGACCGTCGTCGCCCCCACCCCGATCAGCACGGCAAAGTAATGCGTGTCGATGCACTCGGCACTCCGCACGTTGAGACTTGTAAAGGTCCGCAGCGACTGCCGCACCAAATGCGTGTGCACCGCCCCCGTCGCCAGGATCATCGGCATCGGCGCGCGGTCCTCGCCTTGTTCCTCGTCCGTCAGCACCACGTGGGCGCAGCCGGCGCGCACCGCCTCCTCCGCTTCCCGCCGGACGCGCTCCAGCCCGGCGCGCAGCCCGGCCTCCCCCTCGCTTACCGCGAAGGTGCAGTCCATCCGGCACACCGCCTCCCCCATCCGCGCCGTCATCGCCGCGAACTCGGCAGTGCTCAGCACGGGGCTTTCAAGCTGCAGCAGGTCGCACTGGCTGCTGTCCTCGTCGAGCACGTTGCCGAGGTTGCCGAGCCGGGTCTTGAGGGTCATGACCCGGGTTTCGCGGAGGGAGTCGATGGGTGGGTTGGTGACCTGGGCGAAGGCCTGGCGGAAGTAGTGGTGCAGGCCGCGGTAGCGCTCGCTCAGCACCGCGATGGGCGTGTCGTCCCCCATGGAGCCGATGGCCTCGGCGCTGTCCTCCACCATGGGGTGCAGGATCATCTCCAACTCTTCCAGCGTCGTGCCCACCGCGAGCTGCCGCCGCCGCAGCTCCTCTGGCGAGAACTGCACCACCTCCGGCGCATCCGTCTTGATGATGCCGTCGAGCCGGGTGATCCCGCGCGTCCATTCCCCGAACGGCTGGCGCCCTGCGAGCAGATCCTTCAGCTCGTCGTCCCGGTAGAACCGCGCCGCTTGGAGATCGACGCCCACCATCTGCCCCGGCCCGACCCGGCCCTTGGCGATGATCTCCGCTTCGGGGAACTTCACCATCCCTGTCTCGCTGCCGACCACCAGCAGCTTGCTGTCGGTGATGGTGTAGCGGAGCGGGCGCAGCCCGTTGCGGTCGAGGCCGGCAATCACCCAGCGCCCGTCGGTCGCGGTGATTGCCGCCGGGCCGTCCCACGGCTCCATGACGGCGTTGCAGTACAGGAACATCTCCCGGTGCGCGTCCGGCATGGTCGCGTCCTGCCCGGTGCTCGCCGGGATCAGCAGCGCCTTCGCCATCGGCGCGTCCCTTCCTGCGCGCACCAGCAGTTCGAACACGTTGTCCAGCGTCGCGGTGTCCGACCCGCCCGCCTGGATCACCGGCTTCACGTCGTCGATGAAGCCCTCCAGCGGCCCCGACGCCAGCCGCGTCTCGTGCGACTTCATCCAGTTGATGTTGCCGTGGACGGTGTTGATCTCCCCGTTGTGCGCCAGCATCCGGAACGGCTGCGCCAGCCGCCAGGTCGGGAAGGTGTTGGTCGAGTAACGCTGGTGGTAGATCGCGAACCGGCTGACGAAGCGCGGGTCGGCGAGGTCGGGGTAGAAGTCCGCCAGGCTTTCCGCCAGGAACATCCCCTTGTAGATGATGCTCCGGCAGGACAGGCTGCAGATGTACAGCTCCGGGATCTGCGACAGGATCGCCTGCTTCTCGATCCGGCGGCGGATCACGTAGAGGTCGCGCTCGAACTCCGCGTCATCGCCGTCGCCACTGAGGCCGGGGCGCCCGCGGACCATGATCTGCTCGATCTCCGGCCGGGTCGCGTTCGCCTTTTCGCCGATGCAGTCGGAGTGGATCGGCACCTGCCGCCAGCCGAAGATGCCGTAGCCGAGCGCCAGGATCTCCGTTTCCACGATCTGCCGGCACCGTTCCTGCGCGCTGAGGTCGGTCTTCGGCAAGAACACCATGCCCACCGCCATGCGGCCGGGCGGCTCCTTATGCCCGCTGCGCCGCACGGCCTCGGCGAAGAAATCCTGCGGGATCTCGACGTGGATGCCGGCGCCGTCCCCGGTCTTGCCGTCCGCGTCCACCGCGCCCCGGTGCCACACGGCGCGCAGCGCGTCGATGCCGGCCTGCACCACGTCGCGCCGGGCCACGCCGTCGAGGGCTGCGACGACGCCGACGCCGCAGGCGTCGTGTTCCTGGGACGGGTCGTAGGTGTGTTCGAGGCGCGCGGCGTTGGCGGCCCAGGCGGCGGGGAAGTCGGCGGCGGTTTCGGTCATCGTTTGCTCCATCGCGCCGCGCCGGCGCGGTTTTTCGACATTTGTTTCGGCAAGGTCACAGCCAATGAAACCCATGCGCCATCACGCCGAGCAGCCCGAGCAGGGCGCCAAGCGTCCAATAGAACTGGGTCCGAAGCGCGCCGCGCTGCTCGGCCAATTCCGAGCGGACGCCGCCGATCTCGCTGCGCAGTTCCGCGCGCAGGCTGCCAATCTCGCTGCGCAGTTCCGCGCGCAGGCTGCCGGTTTCGCTGCGCAGTTCGGCCCGCATCTCGCGCAGGTCGTCGCGCAGGTCGCGCAATCCCTGTGAGGTATCCGCGGCAATCCGTTCCAGCACGGCCACGCGGGCAGTCAGGTCGGTCACGGCGTCAGACATTGACCATTCTCCGGCCCCTCTCGTTTGAACTCGACCGCTCCGCGGCCTGCCCCGTCACTCCGCCGCCGCCCGCATCGCCCCCTGCTGCATATGCTTGTGCATCCGCGCCGCCGCGTCCCGCCCGTCGCGGATCGCCCACACCACCAGGCTGGCGCCGCGCACGATGTCGCCCGCCGCGAACACGCCCGGCAGCATCGTCATCTGCGTCCGGTGCTCCACCTTGAGCGTGCCCCACCGGCTCACCTCCAGCCCCGGCTCGTCCCACAGCCGCGGCAGGTCCTCCGGGTCGAAGCCCAGCGCCTTGATCACCAGGTCCGCCTCCAGCGTCACCCGGCTGTCCGTCGCCTCCACCGCCTGCCGCCCGGAGCTGTCGGTGAGGCCGAGCCGCATCCGCTGCACCCGCACCCCCGTCACGTGGCCGTCCCCCAGGAACGCCTCCGGCGCCGAGAGCCAGACGAACTGCACCCCCTCCTCCTCCGCGTTCTTCACCTCGCGCATGGAGCCGGGCATGTTGGCGCGGTCGCGCCGGTACAGGCACGAAATGCTCTCCGCCCCCTGCCGCACCGCCGTCCGCACGCAGGCCATCGCCGTGTCGCCGCCGCCGACTACCACGACCCGCTTGCCCGCCGCGTTGAGCCGCCCGCTTTGGAAGTCCGGCACGTCGTCGCCCAGGCCCTGCCGGTTGCTGGCGGTCAGGAAGTCCATCGCCGTCTCGATCCCCGGCAGCCCGGCGCCGGGTCCGCCGATGTCGCGCGCCTTGTAGACCCCCGTGGCGATCAGCACGCTGTCATGCCGCGCCCGCAGTGCGGCGAAAGACAGGTCCCGCCCCATCTCGACGCCCAGGTGGAAGGTGATGCCGCCCTCCTCCAGCAGCTTCCAGCGGCGCAGCCCGATGGCCTTTTCCAGCTTGAACCCAGGGATGCCGTAGATCATCAGC
>CAXTUQ010000424.1:0-5460 GCA_964247405.1 uncultured Acetobacteraceae bacterium | reverse complement strand
GTTCAGCACGACGGCGGCACCCGCGTCGGCCAGCCCCTCCGCCATGGCGCGGCCCAGCCCGCGGGAGGAGCCGGTCACGAGGGCCGTCTGGCCGGTCAGGTCGAAAAGCCCGGCGGGCATCGGCATCTCCGTCAAAGGGTTGAGCGTCGAACGGACAGGTCGGACCGCTCGAACACGGCCGGCAGCAGCTCGGTCCCCAGCCCCGGCCCTTCCATGGGCAGCACGTAGCCGTCCCGGATGACCGGCACCTCGGTGACCAGCTCCCGATACCAGCCGGAGTAGAAGGCGCGGACCGATTCCTGGATCAGCGTGTTCGGCTGGCTGAAAGAAGCGTGCACGGCAGCGGCGTAGCCGACCGGGCCGGTGCAGTCGTGCGGCGCGAAGGGTCGGTGAAAGGTTTCGGCCAGGGAGGCGATCTTGCGCGCCTCCGTCAGTCCCCCGGTCCAGCAGATATCAACCATCGCGACGTGGGTGGCGTCGCGCTCCAGCATGTCCTTGTAGGGCCAGCGCGACCCCAGCGTCTCGCTGGCGCACACCCAGACGTTCGTGGAGCGGGCGTACTCCGCCAGCGCCTGTGGCGAGTTCATCCGGATCGGGTCCTCGAACCAGGCCGGGTTATACGGCTCCAGCGCCCTGGCGATCTGCTTGGCGGCCGGCAGGTTCCACAAGGAATGGAACTCCACCATGATCTCCATCTCGTCGCCCACTGCCCGGCGGATCTTCTCGAACGGCTCGACCGCGCGCTTCATCTGCGCGGCGCTGATGAACGCGCCCTCGTTCTCCTGCGCCGCCGGGTCGAAAGGCCAGATCTTCATGGCCTTGATGCCGGAGGCGAGCAGGCTCTCGGCCACCGCGTCGGCGCGGTTCATGAAGCCATCCAGGTCCTCGTAGGGTCCTGCCGCCTCGCCGGCGTTCCAATTGGAAACCGGGCGGATGTCGTGGGCGCGCACGTAGCGGGTCCCGGCGCAGGTATTGTAAACCCGCAGCTTCTCGCGGCACAGCCCGCCGAGCATCTGGTGCACCGGCTGGCCGCACAGCTTGCCGAACAGGTCCCACAGCGCGATGTCCACGGCGGACGCGGCGCGGTACTCCGCGCCGGTGGAGGATTGCGCCATCGGCAGGTTCACCATGTCTCGGTGGATCGCCTCAATGTGCAGCGCGTTGCGGCCGAGCAGCCGCCCGGCAAGGGTGTCGTGGATATGCGCCGCCACCGCGCCCGCGCCGTAGAACGTCTCGCCGAGGCCGACGAGGCCCGTGTCCGTGTGGACCCGGACCCAGAGCACGTTCGCGAACTCCTCCGTCCGCAGTGTCTCAATCGAGGTGATCTTCACGGCGGCCCTCCCCGGTTTCTGCTTGGCGATGCGGCGAAGGGTCCCCGGCTTTTGTGCCGTCGGCTGCTTCAAAGGCCAAGGTAGCCGCCCCGGTGAGGCATCACAATGATCAGAACTCCAGCAGGTTGTCGCGGAACTGCGCGTGCCCGTACGCCTTGCGCACCAGGCCGCGCTTCTGCAGCGCCGGAACCAGCCCGTCCTCGATCTCCGCCACCGAGCGCCGGCTGATGTCCGGCATGGAGAACAGGAAGCCGTCGCCGCCCACCTCCCCCATCGCTTCCGCCATCTGCGCCGCGACGCCGTCCGGCGTGCCCACCAGCTCCACCGACCCGCCATCGCTGTTGTAGGCCGCGACCGCTTCCCGCAGCGTGCGGTTGCCGGCCTTGCGCTTGAAGTCGTCGAGCGTTTGCTGATGGCCGTTGGTGGTCAGCGTGCCCACGGGCGCGTCCAGGTCGAACTGCGCGAAGTCGATGTTGGTGATCTTGCCCAGGAAGGCCAGCTTGCGGTCCACCTGCGCCGCCACCCGCGTGACGCGGCGGGCTTTCAGCGCCGCCCCGTCCTCCGCCGTTTCCGCGACGATGGGCGCGACCAGGAACAGCACCTTCACCGTCTTGGGATCAAGGCCCTGCGCCCGGCGGCGCGACCGCACGTCGTCCCGGCAGGCCCGCATCGCCTCCACGCCCTTGACGCTGGCCACGACCGTGTCGGCGTGCCGGGCCGCGAACTGCCGTCCGCGGGGCGAGCCGCCCGCCTGCGCGATCACCGGGCGGCCCTGCACGCAGGGACCGGAATTGAGCGGGCCGCGCGAAGCGTACCAGCGGCCCTTGAAGTCCACCTGGCGCACCTTGGCGTGGTCCACCAGCATCCCGCTCTCGGCGTCCGCCACCAGGGCGCCGGGTTCCCAGGAGTCCCAAAGCTGGCCCACCAGGTCCATGTACTCGTCGGCCATGTCGTAGCGCAGGTCATGGTCCGGCAGCCCGTCAAGGCCGAAGTTGCGCGCGGCGAAGTCGGAGCTGCCGGTCACCATGTTCCAGCCGATCCGCCCGGCCGACACCTGGTCCAGCGTCGCCACCAGCCGGGCCAGCAGGTAGGGCGGGTAGGCGAAGGTCGCGAAGGTGGGCACGATGCCGATCCGGCTGGTTGCCGCCGTCATCAGGCTGGCCACCACCGACGGGTCCTGCCGCGGCACGGCGATGCCGTGGCGCAGGTAGATCTCGCGGGACGCGGCGTAGCTTTCGCCGATGTAGGAGGAGTCTTCCAGCAGGATGTAGTCGAAGCACGCGCGCTCCAGCGCCTGCGCCACGTCGATGAACAGCTTGGGCTGCATCCAGCTTTCGCCGATGCGCCCGGTCCAAGGCTCTCCCCAGGCCTGCACGCTCGACCCTTGCAGGAACAGGCCCAGGTGGAACGGTTCGGTCTGCAAGGCTTTGCCCCCGTGCGACGATGGCCGACCTTTGGATACTGGCATCAGGCGCCGGGCCATGGCGAGCCTCCCCGCTGCGATTTCGCATCCCCGTGGCGCCCTGCCCGGCGCCGGCATAGGCTCGGGCCGCAGGGCCGATCAGGAAAAGGAACCCCGACGTTGACGCGACGGCAGATGCGGCTCGGCCTTTCCATGCGCTACCTCGGCTACCACGACGCGGCGTGGCGCCACCCGGAGGTGCCGTCCGGGGGCGCGTCGGACTACGCCCACTTCCTGCGCTGCGCCCAAACCGCCGAGCGGGGCAAGTTCGACATGGTGTTCTTCGCCGACGGCATCGGCGTCCGCGCCAACGACGAGCCGCCGGGGTCGCTGAGCCACTCCAACCGCAACGTGGAGCTGGAGCCGCTGACCCTGCTTTCCGCCCTGGCGCCGATGACGCGGCGCATCGGCCTGGTGTGCACGGCCTCCACCACCTACAACGAGCCGTATCACATCGCCCGCAAGTTCGCCTCGCTGGACCATATCAGCGGCGGCCGGGCCGGGTGGAACATCGTCACCTCCTGGTCCGAGCAGGAAGCGTGGAACTTCAACCGCGACACCCACCTCGACTACGACACCCGCTACGAACGGGCGCGCGAGTTCGTCGATGTCGTCACCGGCCTGTGGGACAGTTGGGAGCCGGACGCCTTCCTCCATGACAAGGCCAGCGGCCAGTTCTACGAGCCGGCAAAGCTCCACGTCCTGCACCACCGGGGCAAGCACTTCGCCGTGCGCGGCCCGCTCAGCGTCCGCCCGACGCCGCAAGGCCGCCCGGTCCTGGTACAGGCGGGTGCCAACCCGATGGGGCAGGAGATCGCCGCCGCGGACGCGGACGTGGTGTATTCATCCATCAACGACTTCGCGGCAGCGCAGGCCTACTACGCTTCCGTGAAGAACCGCATGGCCCGCTACGGGCGCGACCCCGGCCGGTTGCGGATCATGCCCGCTCTGGTGCCGGTCGTCGGCCGGACGGCGGCGGAGGCGCAGGCGAAGCTCGACCAGCTCCAGGCGCTGATCGACCCGCTGGTGGGCCTTGCCCGCATCTACGGCCTGATGGGCGACCTGTCCGGCCACGACCTCGACGGCCCGGTGCCGGAGCCGGTCGGCGCCAAGGTCCGCAGCCTCGCCTACAGTTGGTACGAGCGGTCCCGGCGCGAGAAGCTGTCCATCCGGCAGATGTATAGCGAGTACGCGGTCGGCGAGGGTTTCCGCATCGTCGGCACGCCGGCCCAGGTCGCCGACATGATGGAAGCGTGGATGGACGAGGGCGCGGCGGACGGCTTCAACATCACCCCCACCCACCTGCCCCAGGGAATCGACGATTTCGTGGAGATGGTCGTGCCGGAGCTGCAGCGCCGCGGGCGGTTCCGCACGGAGTACGAGGGCGCCACCCTGCGCGAGAACCTGGGCCTGCCGCCCTATGTCAGCCGGTGGCGGCGCATGCAGGATGCTCCGTCGCGGGTGCCGTGACGGGAGTGGCCGGCCGTTGTCAGAACTTGAACATTGGCGCTTCGGCCCGCTTGTCGCGCGCCGTCTCGGGCGCGGCCGTCACGTCCAGGTCGAGCTGCGCCAGTTCAGGCGGCACGTACCAATGGACCTTGTCGCCGTGGTAGGCTTGCCAGGCGGCCTTAGCCACTTCCGAAGGGTCCACGACGCGGAACGGGCCTTCCTTGGGCAAAAACGGCTTGCGTTCGGGCGGCATCATGCCTGTGTCGATCAGGCCGGGCAGCACGTCCGCGGCGCGCACGCCCTTGCCGTGCAGCTCGACGGACAGCGCCTCCGTCAAGCCGCGGACCGCATGCTTGGTCGCGGAGTAAACGGCGATCCCGCCGGTGCCGAAGATGGCCGAGGCTGAGCACGTGGTGAAGCAGAGCGACCCGGGCGTCGCCTTGAGCAGCGGCAGGGCCGCATGGATGCCGAACATCACGGCGACGAGGTTGACGTTGACGACCCCCATCACCGTGTCCCAGGGCATGTCGCCAAAGGCGCCCTCCGCGATGATGCCGGCGTTGTTGTGCAGCACGTCCATCCGGCCCCCGCTCGCCCCGCTGAACGCATCGAGGGCCAGCTTGAAGCCGGCATGGTCCGTGACGTCCAACGGCTGGAACATGCCGCGGGCCTCGCCGATCTCCGCCTTCAAGTCCTCAAGCGCGGCGCCGTTCCGGTCGAAGCAGCCGACGAACCACCCTTCCGCGGCGAACAGCCGCGCCGTCGCCCGGCCGATGCCGGATGCGGCGCCCGTGATGAAGATCGCCTTGCGCACCGTGCCTGTGGACATGCTACCTCATTCGCAGGATCGGCTATGGGCGTCACGCCGGAACAGCCAAAAGGCGGATCGGGGCCGCAGCCCCTGCCCATCCGCCCCCGATTGCTGCATCGTAGCCCGCTTCAAAGGGAGCCGACAATGCAACACCGCCTGGCCGCGGCCCTCGAAGGCCTAATGGCTGACGGCATATACCAGGCGCTTCTCGCCAAGTGGCGCCTATTCGACGACGGCATCGAAAAGGCGACGGTCAATGCTGGACGGTAAGGCGCTTGCAAGCATCCCCCTCACCCCGGCCAACACGGCCCCGCCGGCCCCGGAGTATACCTGGCCGGCGCCCTACGCCGCGGCCCGGTTCAAGTCCTTCCACGTGGACGCAGAGGCCGCCAGGACCAGCAAGGCCG
>CAXTUQ010000423.1:0-5473 GCA_964247405.1 uncultured Acetobacteraceae bacterium | reverse complement strand
TGGTCAGCAGGGACGCCAAGCCGATCAGCACCGCGACGAGCTGCACCCGGCGCTCATCAGCCTGCACCTTCAGGCCGCGCGCGGCCAGCAGCGCCTTCTCGCCCTCGGTGATCCGGCCGATCTCGCGGCGCACCGCGTCCATGGTCGCCTGGTCGGTGCCGGACAGCACCATGGCCAGCGCCGCGTCGAAGCCCTGGATGTCGCGGGCCGCAATCGACGCCTGCAGCTCGTCCAGCTTCTTCCGCATCAGCCCCGAGAGGCGGTCCATATGCTCGCTCTGGGCAGCGTTGTCCGCAACCTGCCGCGTCAACGTGGCGGCCATGGCGCCCAGGCGCTCCCGGGCATGCGCGTAGGGTTCGAGATAGCGGCGCTCCCCGCTCAGCAGATAGCCCCGCTGCCCGGTCTCGGCGTCGTCCAGGCCGATCAGGACGTCCTTGGCCATCTCGATCACCTCGTGGGTATGGACGACGAGATCGCGATGCTCGCTGAGCAGGCGATGCGTCCAGGTCGTGAGGGCCACGCCGCTCGCCAGCACGATGCTGATCGGCACCAGCCGGACCAATGTCGCGCCGGTCAGGTATCGGCGCATCAGGCCAGCGATGGAAAGGTGTTGCGTCACTCGGCGCCAAGGCCGTAGCGCTTCATCTTGTCATAGAGCAGTTGCCGGTTGATGCCGAGCTTGCGCGCGGCCTCGGCCCGGCTGCCGTGCCCCTCGGCGAGGGCGCGCCGGATCATCGCGCGCTCCAGCTCGGCGACCGCCTCGGGCAAGGTCAAATCGATCTCAGCCGTCGCATCCGCAGTTTTCACAACGTCGGTTTGCCGCACGAAGTCGAGGTCGGAGGCGTCGATGGACGGCCCGCGTGCGAGCGCCGCGGCGCGCTCGGTCGCGTTGCGCAGCTCGCGGACGTTGCCCGGCCAGCGACAGCCCTCCAGCACCGCGGCGGCCTCCGCAGACAAGCGCTTGGGCGCCTTCGGGCTGGCGAGGCGGAGGAAATGCCGGGCCAGCGGCACGATGTCCGACACGCGCTCCCGCAGCGGCGGCAAGGCGATCGGGATGACGTGCAGGCGGTAGTAAAGGTCGGCCCGGAACCCGCCGGCATCGACCATCTGCAGCAGATCGCGATGCGTCGCGGCGACGACGCGCACGTCCACCGCCTCCGGCCGGCCGCCGACCGGGGTGACGACCCGCTCCTGCAGCACGCGCAGGATCTTGGCCTGCATGGCGGCGTTCATGTCGCCGATCTCGTCGAGCAGCAACGTGCCGCCCTGCGCCTCGCGGAACCGCCCGGCCTGCGCCTTGACCGCCCCGGTGAACGCGCCGGGCACATGGCCGAACAGCTCGCTTTCCAGCAGCTCCGCCGGAATCGCGGCGCAGTTCACGCTGACGAACGGCCCTGCCGCGCGGGGGCCGTGGTCGTGCAGCGCGCGGGCCACCAACTCCTTGCCGGTGCCGGTTTCCCCGGTGACGAGGACCGTCGCGTCGGACGCGGCGGCCATGCCGATCATCTTCTGCACCGCCCGGATCGCTGGGCTGGAGCCGACCAAGGGACCGTCCATCGGCTCGGCCGGTGTGGTGCTCGACAGGACGGTGCGGCTGAGCGCGCGGTCCAGCACTTCCGCCACCTCGCCGCGGCCGAGCGGCTTGGTCAGGTGGTCGAACGCACCCTGCCGCATGGCGTCGATGGTGTTGGCCCCCGAGGCATAGGCCGTCAGCACGACCACCGGCACCGGCGGGTCCGCGGTGTCGCCCCGTAAGCGTTTCAGGACGGCAAGGCCGTCCAGGCCCGGCATGCGCAGATCGAGGAAGACAAGGTCGGGCCGAACCGTGTCGAACTGCGCAAGCCCGTTCTCCCCATTCACGGCCTCGGTCACGTCATGGCCGAGGTCGCGCAGCGTTTCCGCAAGCGTGTCCCTGAACGCGGGATCGTCATCTATGACGAGGAGCCTGGGCATGATCCCTCCCGATGCGGCACGATAAGCTCGAAGGTGTTGCCCGGGTTCTCCGGCCGGTAGCTCACGGTGCCGCCATGCGCGAGCACGATCTCCCGGACGATGGACAGCCCAAGCCCGGTCCCATCGGCCCGCGCCGACACGAACGGCTCAAACAGGTGCAGGCGCACCTCTGCGGGCAGGCCGGGTCCGTCGTCGGTCACCCGCAGGCGGAGCGCGCCGCCCGTCTCCTCGGCGGCGACCGTCACGGCGCCGCCCGCCGGCATGGCCTGGATCGCATTCAGGACGAGGTTGTCGAGCGCCTGCTGCATCCGGTCGGGATCGAGCGGCCAGATGATGGCCGGGGTTTGCACCCGCAGGGTGACGCCGCGGCTGTCGGCCATGTCGCGGTGCAGCTCGGCCGTGGCGGCCAGCAGCGCGGGCACGTGGGCTCGCTGCCACCGCGGCTCGCTCCGGTGCGTGAGGGTGAGCAAGTCTTTCAGCAGGGTGTCCAGGCGGCCGATCTGCCCCAGCATCATCTCCAGCGCGGCCCGGCGCCGGGCGTCGTCGCCCAGCAGCGCGTTCTCGGCCTTCAGACGCATCGCCGCGATCGGGTTGCGGATCTCGTGCGCGATGCCGGCCGCGACGCGGCCGAGGCCGGCAAGCCGCTCGGACGCTGCGACCTGCGCCGACAGCGCCTCCGCCTCGCGCCGCATGGCGCGGACCTTCAGCGCCGCCGCATTCAGGCTGGCAATGATGCGGTCCAGCTCGCGTTCGCCGGTCGGCTCCAGCAGCGGCGGGTCCAGGCCCTGGTGCCGCTCGACAGTGGCTTCGACCCGGCCGAGCTTGCGCGACCAGGTCAGCAACAGGTGCGTCATCCAGCCCGCCGAGGCCAGGACGGACGCGAGCAGGATGCCAAGGCCGCCGAGCAGGCGCGCATAGCCGGCGCCCTGGCCGGTGAACACCCGCGTCATCGTCCAGGCCGTGACCCCGTCGATCGGCCCCGGCAACGGGCAGGCATGCAGCAGCAAGGTCTGCAAGCGTCCGACCTGGCGCACGTCCACGGCGCGCTCCTCCGCAAGCGCTCCGGCGTTGGCGGTCCGGATGCGCTCCGCCTCCGCCAGCGGCAGGTCGGTTTTCGGGCCGGCGCCCTCGTAGGTCGGGAAGGCATAGGCGAGCGACCCGTCCGTGCGGTGCCAGATGCCGCCCTCGACGCCGGGGGAATGCGCCAGCGCGACGGCCACCACGGCAAAAAGTCCCTGCCGCAGGTTTTCGTCCTGCAGGTCTATAGGTGCCCGGGTCCAATCGGTCGTGTAGAAACGGTAGCGGTTGGTGATCTCGTCGCACGCCCGGCTCGTGACCGCCTCCGCCCGCGCGACTTGGTCGATGGAGGACTGCCGGTAGAGCTGGACCAGCATGGTCCCGGCTGCGACCGCCGAAATCAGCGAGATCGCCCACAGGATCAGCAGCCGGCTGCGTAGGGACCAACTTGGCAGCCTTGCCGCGCCGATGGCGCGCTGTTGCCGCTGAACAGGCATGGGTGGGGCGGAGTTCAAGCTGTCTGCCTTGGCGTTGGATCACATGAGATCAAGGCAAGGAACGTGCCGTTCACGAATCTCGGCGTGGGCTTGGGTTCACCGACCGCGTCGTGGCGGGCTTGTCAGAATATACGACACAAGCGTCCGGCAATCTGACAGATGTTCCGGCCGCCACCCGCTCAGTTCCGCATCCTGGCGCCCAGCACGAACCCGAACAAGCCGAGCAGGACCGTTCCCATCACGGTCTGAACGCTGGACAGCAGCACGCCCAGTTGGCCGCCCGGTTTGAGCCCGACCTCGGACGTGCCGACCGTCGTCATCGAGTCGAGGCTGAACAGGAGGTAGTCGACCATCGGGACCCGTGCCGCCGAAACCCCCTCCCGCGGCACCAGGCAGCCGAACACCCAATACACGGCCGCAAACCCGACGAGCACGACGAGGAAGGCGCGCAGCACGCGCGTGACGCTTTCGCCGTAGTCGCACACCCACTCCGAAGCGGCATCGGCCAGCCATTGCAAGCCCGGCCGCCATGCGGCCCCGACCTCGCGCTGCCCGAGCGCCAGGCGGGCACGCTGGGCGTGGAGGCGCTTGCCCATCCGTCGCCGGCGACGGAACGCCCAGCTTGCGTCGGCCGCGTTGCCGAGCGTACGGAAGTTCTGCTCCAGCACGATGTAGCCTTCGCGTGCGGCCTCGAAGTCCCCGGCCGCCTCCTCGCCGGTCGCGCCGCCGAGCTGGTGGGCCTCCATGCGGGTGCGTTCCAGCCAGGCGCCGGCGAACCGCACATGCCGCAGGGCGCAGCTGGTCAGCGCGACATGCGGCAGGACGGCGCCGCTCAGGTCCGCCCCGTCCAGGTTGGCCCCGTCGAGCGCCGCGTCGCGCAGGGTGGCCCCGCGCAGGCGGGCGCCCGAAAGGTCGGCCCGCCGCAGGGACGCCCCGGTCAGGTCCGCGAAAGCGAGATCGGCGTCATTCAGCTGCGCCTCGTCCAGACGCGCTCCACGGAAGTTGACGCGCTGCGCCTCGACCTTGAGCAGCCTGGCGCCCCACAGGTCCGCGCCGGACGCATCCGCCCCGTCCATGATGGCGCCGGTGAAGTCGGCGAAGCGCAGCCGGGCCGCCTGCAGGCTGACATCTTCCAAAAGCGTTTCGCTGAAGTCGGCCTCGCCGGCGTCCACCTCGGTCAGCGCGCCGCCGATCAGGTCGGCTTCCCGCAGGTTGGCCTCCTCCAGGCGCGCGCCGCGCAGCGTGATGCCGCTGCAGGCGGCTTTGCTCAGGTCGGCGCCGGCGAGGTCGGCGCCCGAAAGGTTGGCCCCGCGCAGGCTGGCGCCCGTCAGGCGGCACGCCTCCAGACGCACCCCGCCACGCTTGGCGTCCCACCAGGCCGCGCCTTGCACCTGGCTGCCCAGGCCTGCTGCCGAAAGGTCGGCCCCGTCGAAGGCCGGCAACGGCTGATCGCCGGGCTGGTACTGCGGATGGGCGAGGCGCAACAGGGCCTCGGTCGCCGCCGGGTTGCTTTCGGCGGCTTTTGCCAGGCGCTTGGGGGCCGTCAAACGAGGCTCGGCCGCGGGCGGCCCCGGCGCCGGTCCTCAAGCACGCGCTGCCGCTCCCGGCCCGGGCGCCAGCGCCTCGATCTGGGTCAGCAGCCGGGGAAAATCGACCGGCTTGGGATGGTAGTCGTCGCACCCCGCCGCCAGCGCCTTCTCACGGTCGCCCGACATGGCGTGCGCCGTGAGCGCGATGATCGGGATGCCGGCGGTGGCAGGATCGTCTTTCAACAGGCGGGCGGCCGACCAGCCGTCCAGGATCGGCAGGTTCATGTCGAGCAGCATGATCTCCGGCAGGTCGGCGCGAGCACGGTCAACCCCTGCCTGCCCGTCGGTCGCGACCGTCACCTCGTAGCCGCGCCGGGTGAGCCGGCGGGACAGGAAGTCCCAGATTTCCTCGTGGTCCTCGACCAGAAGCACGCGCATCACTCGATCTCCGACATTCGATGGGGGTCAGGGCGGGGC
>CAXTUQ010000422.1:0-5478 GCA_964247405.1 uncultured Acetobacteraceae bacterium | reverse complement strand
GCCGCCCATGGCGGACCCCGTGCCCGCGCCCATGCCGCCGGACTGCCCGCCGCCCAGCAGGCCGCTGAGGACGCCGCCCATCGGGGAGGACGTGCCTGCGCCGCCGCCCATCAGGCTGCCGAGGACTGCATCAAGTAGACCCATGGTAAACTCTCCTGTTTTGGCCCAAGCGCGGGCCGCGAGTTGCTTCGTGGAATGCCGGCCGCCATCGCCTGATGGCGGCCGGATGGAGGCCGGATCAGCGGACGACGCGCTGCTGGGTCATCACCGTGCGGCGCTGCACGGCGGCCCGGCCACCGAATGCCGCCGCGGCTGCGCCCAGGGCCAGCACCAGGAACGCCAGGAACGAAACCTTCGAGGCCGCGCTCGCGCTCGCGTCCGCCGTGTTCTTGGCGGTCTGCACGGTCTGGTCCTTCGCCTTGGTGAAGCGGGCCTGGGCGTCGTTGAAGCGCTGGGTCGCCTCGTCGCGGCTGATGTGTCCCTGGGCCGCGGTGATGGCGATGATCCGCTCCTTGGCCGCCGCCGCGTCAGGGCCGCCGTTAGCCAGCTTCGGCAAGGCCGCCACGATCTCCTTCTGCGCGTCCTGAGGGGTCATGCTGGTCGGGTCGGGGTTGGAAGGCTGCATGAAGGCTTGCGCCTGCTGCTGCAGCATGTCCGGGCTGACGCCGGCGGCGTCCGCCAGCTTGGGGGCCACGGAGGCGACGCCGGAACCGGCCGACGACAGGCCGCTGCCGACCACCGAGAACGCGCCGCCGATCAGGCCGCCCACCGCGGAGGTCAGGAGGTAGAAGGTCAGCAGCGTCGCGATGGCCCAGGTCATGACTCCGTGCAGCAGCCCGTCGAACTGGGTCGTGAGGCCAGCCAGCCAGGACGCCACGTAGCCGCCCAGCGCGAGGGCGGCGAGGCTGCTGACCAGCCACCACAGCCCGGCGCCGATGCCGAAGCTGCTGGCGTCCGGCGTGCCGTTGGTGTTCGGGCTGACCAGGCCGAGGCCGACGCCGAGGCCCAGCATGCTCAGCAGCATCTGCACCGCGACGACCAGGATGACGCCGGCGATGATGGCGGCCCAGGAAATGCGGGTGTGCGTGTGCTCGCCCTCATGGGTCGCCGTCGTGGTGGTTTCGACGACGGCGGCTCTGGGCTGGCCAGTGTTGGGAAGGGTGGTGGTGCTCATGGCGTCCTCCTGGACGAGGTCCGGGATGCGCGAGGGCACCCCGGACGGTTGCAGCGAACGCTCAGACCTTCGGGCTGACCGGCGCGGTCGGCTTAAGCGGGGCGGCGGCGAGCTTGGCCGTGGCCGTCGTGGCGGTCGCGGTCTGCACGGCCGGAACCTCCTCGACATCGACCTTGGTGCTGCGCACGGTGTCGCGCACCGTCTCGACGCGGTCGCTGGCCTCCTTGTGCAGGCTGATCTCCTCGACGACGCGGGCGGTCTTGCCGACGACGGCCTCCTCGCTGCTCGACCGCATCTCGACCGACCGCTCGGCGAAGTCGGCGTCGGTCACCGGGCGGCCGTCCGTCACCGCATGGCGCTCGATCCGCACGGTCTCGCTGTGCAGGGAAACCTGCTCCTCCACCGGCGTCTCGACCACGTAGGAGCGCACGCGCGCGCCGCCGTTGTTCACCGCACGCTTGCCGACGGTGAGACGCTCCTCCATGACCTTGATGGTGTCGTCGCCGGCCACGGTCGCGGCCGGCCGGGCAGTGGCCTGGGGCAGCGGGGCTTTGGCCGGCGCCATGACGGGAGCTGCGGCGGTGGTGGTCGTCGTGGTCGTCTGCGTCGTGCCGTAGCTGGCGGCGCGGTTGTCGAAGTCGATAGGGTCGTGCCGCTCCAGGATCTCGACGACCCGGCTCTTGTGCTGCTCGGGCACCTTAACCGTGACCACGGTCGAGCCGCTTTCGAGGCTGCGGTCATACACCGCGGAGTCGGTCGACTCGCCGCCGAACAGGCTGGACCAGAAGCCTGGCTCGCGGGCGGGCGCCGCTGTCGTCCCGCCGGCGGTGCCGCCTTGGGCGTGGCTGCTGATCGCGTTGGGCGGCACGTTGGCCGCCTTGAGGTCCTGGACGGCGGCGGCGGCGTGGGCAGGCGTGTCGTACATGGCGACGATGGTTTCTTCGCTCATAGGCTTGGCTCCTGGATAAGGTTGCGTTCAGTCCCGAGGGCTGGGCGGACGTCGCCAGCCGGTTGCGGTGCCGCCTCGGTGCGGGTGATCACGGCGTCCTGCGTCCGCAGCATCACGGCCTCCTGGTGCCGTTCCGTGCTGCGCAGGCGCCGTATGCGGATCTCTTCCTTGAGGACCAGCCGGCGCTCGACCACGACGACCTCCTCCACCACGGGAAAGATCGTTGTGTCGCCTTCCTCCCGGATCGGCGGCACGGCCTCGACCGTGCGGCCGATCGGCACGTGCTCGATCTCGATCCGCTCATGCGTCAGCGCCTCGTCCACGAGCTGCTCGTGCTCGCGCGTCACGGTGGCAACGCGGACGGTGCTGTGCATCCTGCGCCGGGACACCACGAGGGCCTCGGCATACAGCGGCAATGTCAGGGTCCTGGGGTCCGTGTCCGTGTCCGTCATAGGTGGCATGGGCTTCGCCTGTTCCGGTTGCGGGGTTGGGCATCAAGGCGGTCGAGATGGGGCACGGCACCGGGTGTCCAATGATCGGCTCGCCGGCGTCGGGGCGCGTTGCCCCCCAGGCCTTAGTTGTTGTCTGCCCCGGGGTCCTTGCCCTCGGGGCGGTTTCGGTCACCCGGGGCGTCATCCAGCGCCTGCCGGGGTGTGCGCCCGGCGTTGCTGCTGCCAATCCGGTCAACCTTGTTGATGGCCTGTCTGATCGTGGTCCTGACCTGCGCCGCGGCGGCCTTGACCCAGTCCGTATCCAATCGATCCCTTCAGCCCCCGAAAGGGCACGAGACGCACCGGCGAGGACCAAGGGTATGCGCGAAGCTTGGAGATGACCGTCGCATCGAGAGCCATGGCTTAGGCCTGATGCGCTGCCGGCGCACAGATGCAGCCGTACTAGCCGCACTGGTCCTTTGCTGAGGAAACCGCCCGATCACGCGAACGTCACGAGCGCGATGGCCGCTCGGCCGGTCCGGTGAAGCCCCGCTCGCGCGCCCAGATGATGGCGTCGCTGCGGCCATGCGCGCCGGTCTTGCCATAGAGCGTCGCGAGATGGTTGCGGACGGTGTTGCGGGACAGGCCGAGGGCCTGGGCGATGCCGTCCCCGTTCATGCCCTGGCACAGCAGGCCCAGCACCTCCCGTTCCCGCGGGGTGAGATCGGCCAGTTCGGTCCGCACCGCCTCCGTGCGCCCGGGATGGCGGAGGTGCGCCAGCTTCTCGATGATGGTGCGGCTGAACCAGGAGGTGTCCTGCATCACCGCCTCGATCGCCTCGAACAGCTCGGCCTCCGAGCGCTTGCGCTCGGTGATGTCCTGCAGGACGGTCAGGATGCACCGCTCCCCCGCGATGGTGACGATCTCGGCCGAGGCGAGGCAGTCCAGCAGCCACCCGGTCTTGGTCATCAGCCTGACGTCCTGGTTGCGGACGCGGCCGGCAGCCTGGACATCGTTTTCGAAGCGCCGGCGCGCTGCCGAGGCGCCCCACAGCTTCAGGTCGTCGGCGGTGCGGCTGATCGGCTCGGCGGCGGCGTGGCCGAGGGTTTCGACGAACGCCTCGTTCACGTCGAGAATGCGCAGGTCGTCCAGCAGGCTGACCATCATCGGCACCGGAGCCAAACGGAACGCAGCCACGAACCGCGCCTCGCTTTGCTCCCGTCCCTCGATCTCCCGCGTCACCTGATGATTGGCGTCCGCCAAGGCACGGGTCCGCTCGCCGACCTGTTCCTCGATCCTCTCGTAGTGGTGGCGCAGAAGCTGCTGCGCCTGCCGGTTCGCGGTCACGTCCCGGACGACGCTGACCATGCGGACGGGAATGCGATCCTTGGTTGCGGGCCGGTCGGCGAAGTCGGCCCGGCCCTTGACGGCGATCCAGCGCAGCGCCCCGCCGGCACGAGTGATCCGGCACTCGAACGTCAGGTCGCCCGTGGTCATGGCGTCGAGGAAGGCCGCTTGGGCCGTCGGACGGTCCTCCGCGATCACGTGGTCCAGGAAGGTCGCGAGGTTCCACTCCGGCAGCGGATCGGGGTAGCCGAAGATCCGGTCGTGCCAAGGCGAGCGGCGCGCGCTGCCGTCCAGCAGGTCCAGATCCCACGATCCCATCTCCGCGGCGTCGAGGGCCAGGCGAAGCCGCGTCTCCTCATCGCGCATCTCCGCGATCACGCGCAGGCGGTCCACCGCCGCCGCAAGCAGGTTGGCGTAGCCGCGCAGGAAAGCGGTGTCGGTGTCGGTGAACGGACGGGGCTCGCGGCTGTCGATTTCCAGGATGCCGAACGGCGGCCTGCCCTGGCCGCCGATGATAACGACGTTGGCCACCGCCTTGACGCCGTGCGCGATCAGGAACGGCGCATACGTGAACCGGGTTTCTGTCGCGATGTTTGGGGAGATCATCGGCTCTCCCGTCTTGAGCGCATGGCCCTCCGAGCTGTCGTCCGTGGCCTTGAGCGTCACCTCGCCCACCACGCCGGGGTTCCAGCCGACACCTGCACGCACCGACAGGGAGGTTCCGTCCGCTTGCAGCTCCATGACCTTGGCGAGGTCGGTGCCTAGGGCGTCGCCGACCAGGCGGCAGGCCTTGGTCAGGATCTCGTCCAGATCGTCGGACCGCAGCGCAAGCTCCCCGAACCGGGCCAGGACAGTCTGCTGCCGCAGCGACGCCAGGCGGTCGCCTTCTTCCGGATCATTCAAAAGACACGCTCCGCACCGATCGCCTGGCCCGCTTTGGCCAGTTGGTTTGCCTGCCATGGTGTCAGGAAAACGTTCGAGGCTGTTGAAAAACTCGGTTTGAGGATGTGCCCATGCGTGATTCCGTAGCCGCTTCAACTGTGGAGCGCATGAGAATGATGGGCAGGATCAAGGACCAGGAGCAAGGGAGTGTCAAAAACCTGGGGCAGCCTGCTTATCGGTTTCGGGCTGATCGGCCTGGCTGATGCCTGACCACGAGGGCGGCAGGCGTGATGCAGTGGACGGTGCGGCTGGAGGCGAGGACAAGTGCGGGCGAGGTGACGACGACGGAGCTGGTAACGTTCAGCCGGCCAGCGGTGGTCAGCACGCTTGCGGAGATCGGCCTTGTGCTCACCGAGACCAAGACGCTGCTGGCCAGGCTGCAGGCGAGCATGCTGTGTGGCCAGGTGGCGGAGCATGCGGCCCTCTGCCGGGTCTGTGCGGCGTGCGGGGTGCTGCAGCCGCTCAAGGACCGGCGCATGCGCCGGCTGCAGACGCTGTTCGGCACGGTCGAGGTCGAGGCGCCGCGGTTCAAGCTGTGCCGCTGCCGCCAGCCCGTGCCCTTGGCGGAAGTCACGGTCTTGCCGGTCTGCGCGCTGCTGACGGCCCGCTGCACGCCGGAGCTGGAGCGGGTGCAG